>CAZQHF010000006.1:14333-26299 GCA_964593535.1 uncultured Candidatus Saccharibacteria bacterium | reverse complement strand
AAAACAGGTTCTAGAAGTGGTACTGCGATAATAATGGAACCTAAGACAGGAAAAATCATTTCAATGGTAAATTATCCCACATACAATCCCAATGAGTACTGGAGAGTATCAGATCCTTGGGTTTTTAAAAATTTAGCTGTCGCAGATGTATATGAATATGGATCTGTCCAAAAACCAATTACAATTTCAATTGCACTAGAATCAAATTCTATTGATAAAGATTATAAATGCAATGATCCAACAGGATACTTAGATTTATATGAAGTTACTAAATATGCGGACTTAAAGGGAAGAAAGATATATACATGGAATAGAAAACCTGGAGGCAACCAAACTTTAGCAGATATCCTAAAAAATTCTAATAACCCTTGTATAGCAAAAGTTGCACTAGAAATAAAACCACAATATTTTTATGACAAACTAAAAGAGTTTGGAATTGGCAGTTTTCTAGGCATTGGTCTTCAAGAAGAGAGTAATAGTTATTTAAAACCATTTAATGAGTGGACAAGACTTGACATTATTACAGCATCATATGGGCAAGGTATTTCTGCAACACCTCTACAAATTCTTTCAGCAATAAGTACAATAGCAAACAACGGTGTAAGAATGAGACCGTATATTATCTCTAAAATCTCAAATGATGAAGAAGAAATAATGTATGAACCCCAGATACTTTCACAGCCAATATCAGAACAAACAGCACAAGCAGTAGCAGAAATGATGACACATGTAATCGAAGATGGAGGAATAAGTCCTACATATGTAAAAAAGTTAAAAGATTACTATATCGCAGGAAAAACAGGTACTGCAGAGGTTGCAAAAAAAGAAGGAGGGTATGAAGAAGATAAAACAATAACGACATTTATTGGCTTTACTCCTGCAGATGATGCAAAGATGATAATGCTTGTGAGACTTGAACATCCACAAACAGATGAGCTTGCAGCGGCAACAGTTGTACCATTATGGACAGATATATTCTTAAGTATTGCAAATGACCTGGAAATACCAAAAAGAAATTGAGATAATACTAAGTACAGTAATTTAATTTAATAACTACAGATATGACAGACATACTTAAAGAAAGCTTACAGTACCTTTTTATATCAACTGCAATTTCTATGCTCTTTGCCCCAATAATGATTAATATTCTGTATAGGTTTAACCAGGTTAGTGAAATAAAAAAGACAAAACTTGCATCTGAGCCAGGAACCAATTCTGTCTTCATGAGAATAATGAGGACAGCTAAAACTAATGGAACTCCTAACATGGGAGGTGCCCTTATTTGGCTAATTGTCCCGTTAGTAACATATATATTTGCACCACAGTTTTCTCAACTAAATGCACTTTTAGCTGGTTTTCTACTTTTTGGCTTTTGGGGATTTATTGATGTAGCTGTTTTTACAAACGGGCTAAAGAATAATGAGAAATTCAGAGCATTACAAGAGACATTTGAGTGGAGACTTATTAAATTAGTGATTGCCGTAATTCTAAATATCGGGATAATGTATATGCTATACAAAACAGGCACTTTTCATTCCCTCTCCCTCACAAACACAATGGTGATATCAATAACACCAGCTATTTTAATTCTTCTAGCAATAATTGGTCAGTTTGCAATATATTCAGGAGAGTTAACTGACGGACTTGATGGTTTAATGGTTGGTATATTTATAATCATAACAACTGCAATGTTTTTCCTTCTAACAGTGCAGCAGCAATATGATTATCTTCCATTTCTAGCAATAACATTAGGAGTTCTCATAGTAGATCTTTACTTTAATATTCCTCCTGCGAGATTCTGGAATGGAGGACCTGGTGCAATGCCAATTTCTTTTGCTATGTTTTTCATCGGATTAACAACAGGAAATATAATTCCATACTTTTTAATGTCCTTTGTAACATGGATAATAATGCTATCAAGTGCAATACAAATGATAAGTATGAAGTTCTTTCATAAAAAAGTATTTAAGATAGCACCAATACATCATCATTTCCAAGCAATGGGATGGCCACAATACAAAATAACAATGAGATTTTGGTTGTTTACATTATTTGGTTGTATATTAGGAATATATATAGGAGTGCTTTAATAGTTATCTCTTTTCACAACTATTTACTCCATTATTACAACGACACAGCATCTGGCTGTCTTTTGAAACATATACATCACCATCGTTCCTTATATACCCCTGATATATACAAATTGATGCCTGATAAATATTCCCAGACTCCTCTTGGAACTGTAATTTAAATGTTTCCTTTGAATTTAAATCAAAATTCTCAATTAAGAATATATTCTCTGATCTGCATTGTAGATTAAATGAAGGGTCGGTTAAATTACTAATTACTGTAAGAATTAATCTTTCATTATCCAATTTATAAAATCCGATCTGAGGAGCTACCTTGTTATTAGAATTACACATACTATTTAGGTCAACAACGACCCTAAGCATATTCCCGCTTTGCAGTATATCCGTAAACTCAACACTGTGTTTAGGAGGATTGCTTAAACTAACTAGATTTAAAAAATTAGCAGAATATGTTAGACCACTTGAAGTAAACTCACTAACACTTTTATCTTTCACTGGCAACTCTCCATCACATACTTTTACACCATCGCTACTACATACACAATTTTCCTCCATATCCTGTCCATATGCACATTGATCAGAAACAAGATTTTTCTGCATATACATTAAAAAGACTCCTAAAGAGGTAATAAAGAGAAACAATGTAATAACCACCAACCAGTTAATATACAACCGACCATTTTTCATTGCAGCTGATATTCTATCACATTTCAAAACTGAAAGCACAATTACTCTCTGTTGTGCTAAAATACTCTCATGCATGATTCACATATTCATATATCAATGAGTCCATTAAAAGAGAATATACAGGAGGATATACAAGAGTTTATTGAACTTGGTGGAAAGAAGATACTTGCACAAACAACAGATATGACAAACTATCAAGATACCATTGATATGTATAAATACCTAAATAGTAAATTCCCAGAGAGTATTGATTTAGCCTTAGGAATACACCCTACAAGAATAGAAGAGGGGATATCAAAAAACAATTTAGATAACGTAGATATCTTTCAATATACAAAAAAACAGTATGAGATATTTGAAGAGATACTAAACAGAAATATTAAAGATGTAACTGCAATAGGGGAGTGTGGATTAGATTACTTTAGTATGAATAACTATTTTGATTTTACTGATGAAAAAAAAGATCAGCTAAAAGAAGCACAAAGATTATTGTTTTCTAAATTATGTAAATTAGCTGTTAAATATAATCTTCCAATGAGTATTCATGCAAGAGATATAGATGGAAGTAGTAACTGCGTTAAAGATGCACTTGCGATAATTGCAAAAGAAGGAAAGGGAACAATTAAAGGTTCTTTTCATAGTTATACAGGTGATATTGAAATGCTTGATAAAATCCTTAGTTTAGGCATGTATGTCGGTTTTAATGCAATAATTACATATCCAAGCGGTGAGAATGTAAGAAAAATACTTAAAGAAGTACCAGTTGAAAGAGTACTTTTTGAAACTGATGGACCTTTTCTTCCTACTCAAAGTGTAAGAAAAAAGAAAAACTCTATAAAAAAATATGGAAGACCTGCTTTAATTAAAGAAATTATAGAGAAAGCATGTGAAGTAAAGAATGTTGAATATAAAAGAATGGAAGAGATAACAGACAATAATTACTTTACTCTTTTTTCAAAACAGGATAAGTAATTACTACAAACTCTCCATGAGGATGTTTATCAAACTCTCTTTTATTAAGCTCAACTAAAAGCTTTTGTGATGTCCCTGATAAAACCTCTTCCCTTAACTTTGTAATATCTTTTGCAAGTACTGTATTATTATTTTCACAACACAAAGTAATTGTTTGAAGAAGTGATAGTATCCTATTAGGCGATTCATAAATTATTACTGTAATACCTAAGAAAAGATATTTTTCTAAAATATTTTTTCTTTTTGTTAATGACTTTGGAAGAAAACCAAGAAATACAAATTTGTCAGTTGGCAGACCACTAATAGACAGTGCAGATATTAATGCACTAGGACCTGGAATACTTTCTATTAAATATCCTAACTCTCTTAACTGCTTAACTAACTTAAAGCCTGGATCACTTATAAGCGGAGTACCGCTATCAGATATGAGTGCTAAATCTAAGCCTAAATCTAATTTCTCTTTAATCTTACTAAATATTCTTTCATGATTCTGATCCCTGTATGATATTAACGGAGTAGCTATTCCATATCTTTTAAACAGTTTAAAACTTTCTCTTGTGTCTTCTGCTAAAACAAAAGATACAGATTTTAAAACTTCAACAGCTCTGTATGTAATATCTCCTAAATTCCCTATTGGTGTAGATACAATATATAGTTTGCCTTTTTCCATATTAACTTTCTTAAATATTAATTACTCTTCTTAAAATGTTCTCTTTATTTTCTAATGTAAGTTGTGAGGAAGGAATTGCTTCTGAAACATTAAAAGCCCCAATAGATATTCTCCTTATTCCCTTTACTGTTGCATAACTCCCGAGTTTCTCCCCTAAATCATTAATAACTGTTCTAACATATGTACCAGATGAGCATTTTATTCTACATTTAATAACAGGGTATGTATATTCAACTATTTCAAATTGAGAAATATATATACTAACAGGTTTTAAAGAAAAATTTTCCCCCTTTCTTGCTAACTCATATGCTTTTCTCCCACCAACTTTTTTTGCTGAATATTTGGGCGGAGTCTGCAATATCTGACCTAAAAAGTAAGTATCAATAACTTTTTCAATATCTTCTTTGCTTGGCTGTACTGCCCCTTCATCTTTTTTAATTACACTTCCTTGTATATCCTGAGTGTCTGTACTGTAGCCAAACACACCTTCAACATCATATACCTTTTCATATGAGTGAATAGTTCTTTCCATTTTAGTAGCTCTGCCAAGAAGTATAAGGAGAAGTCCAGTTGCTAATGGATCAAGTGTTCCTGCATGACCAATCTTTTGATCCTTACCTAAAATATCCCTTAATCTCCTTATAACATCATATGATGTTATTCCCCTTTCCTTGTCTACTTGCAGTATTCCATCTATCATGTATATATTATAATAAATAATATATAATTATCTCATATGCCAAACGGTTTAGCACTCGCAATTAATATTCTCATTGTATTAGCACTGCTCTCATATATTGTATCAATGATTTTAAACTTCTTTTCTCCATACTACTCAACTCCTAAAAAATTCTTAAAAGAAATAGTAAGTCGATTTAACTTAAAAGAAAATGAAACATTCGCAGATTTAGGCTGTGGAGACGGTAGAGTGGTGTGGGAAGTTTACAGAACATACAAGTGCATCTCTCATGGATATGAGTTTAGTCCTGTTCAGCTCATATATATAAAACTTTCTAAGGTTTTTCTCGCACCATTTAATAAAAAAATCCAATTCTTTGAAGAAGACTTTTTTAAAGTTAACCTTAAAGAATACAATGTAATATACTGCAATCTTCCTGAAAATACACTTAAACTATTAGAAGAGAAATTTAAGAAAGAGTTAGAAAAAGGAAGCAGGGTATATACATATAGATATAAGCTGCCAAATAAAAAGGGGAAAAGTATAAAAGTAGGAGAGAAACAAATGTATGAATACATATTCTAATCGCATTAAATAACAGCAATAGATTTTCAAAATGAGATATAATTGTGTATGAGTACACTTGAGCCACTTGCATCAAAATACAGGCCTAAAAGCTTAGACGAGTTCATAGGTCAACAACATCTTGTAGGAGCTAATGGCCCAATTAGAAAATTCCTTGAAACAGGGAATGTTCCTTCAATGATATTCTGGGGACCTCCAGGAACAGGAAAAACTACTCTTGCATACATAATCTCGCTTAACCTGTACTATGATTTTTACAAGATGCAGGCTGTAAATAGCGGGAAAGAGGAATTAAGAAAGATATTAAAGATTGCTTTAAATAATCAGAAATACAACAAAAAGACAATGCTTTTTCTAGATGAAATTCACAGATGGAATAAAGCACAACAGGACACTCTTCTTCCATATGTAGAAAAAGGATTAATTACACTAATAGGAGCAACTACAGAAAATCCTTCGTTTACAATAATTAGTCCATTGCTATCAAGAGCGAAAGTTTTTGTTTTTAAACAGCATACACAGCAGGATATCATCACACTATTAAAAAGAGTAATAAAGAAAGAGTATCCAAAATATAAAATAAGCAAGAAAGTAATAGACCTTATCGCAGAACTTGCAAATGGAGATATGAGATCTGCTTTAAATATTTTAGAAATGAGTATTACACTCTCAGATGCAGGGAATAAAAAGAATAAGTACATAGTCTCAGAAGAAGAAATTCAAAGAGTCATTCAAAAACCTCTTTACTATGATAGAGAAGGAGAAGAACATTACAATATAATATCGGCAATACACAAATCAATGAGATCCTCTAACCCTGATGCAGCCAGTTACTGGGTTGGGAGAATGTTAAGTGCAGGAGAAGACCCTCTTTACATAGCAAGAAGGATGATAAGATTCGCAAGTGAAGATATAGGGAATGCAGATCCGCAGGCATTAATACTGGCAAATAATGTATATGAAGCGTGCCAAAAGGTAGGAATGCCTGAATGTGAGGTATTTCTAATTCAACTTGCAATATATTTATCCAAAGCTCCTAAGGATAACAGTGCATATACAGCAGAATTAAGTGTAAAAGAAGATATTGAGAAGTATGGAAATCTTCCTGTACCAATGAATATTAGAAATGCTCCAACTAAATTAATGAAAGAGCTTGGATATGGAAAAGGATATGAATATGACCATGATTTAAAAAATAAAAAATCCAACCAGCAATGTCTACCAGACAAACTTGCTAAAAGAAGGTATGTTAAGGATTAATAATTACAAAATGCTTTGTAAAATCATAATGTAAAGGATATAATACAGACAGAATGAGAGTATTAACTGACGAAAAAATAATAAATAGAATCCTCAATAAAGGAGTAGAAAACATATTACCATCAAAAGAAGATTTTAAAAATCTACTTCTAAGCGGTAAACGCTTGAATATATACCAAGGCTTTGATCCAACTGCACCTACACTGCACATAGGACATACAGTAGGAATGAGAAAGCTAGAAGATTTTAGGAGGCTGGGACATCAGGTATATTTTGTAATAGGGGACTTTACTGCAAGAATAGGGGACCCTTCTGATAAAACATCAGCAAGGGTTAAACTAACAAAACAACAGGTAGAGAAAAATATGAAGCTTTATGTAAATCAGGCTTCCCATTATATTGATATTTTTAACAAAGAAAATCCTGTAAAAGTGGTATACAACAGTAAGTGGCTTGAACCTCTTAATTTTGAGGATATCGTAGGGCTCTCCTCAGTATTTACAGTTCAGCAGATGTTAAAAAGAAGTATGTTCCAAGAAAGACTGAAGAGCGATAAACCAATATATCTTCATGAGTTTCTGTATCCGCTTATGCAGGGATATGATAGTGTGGCATTAAATACAGATGTGGAAGTTGGAGGAAATGATCAACTCTTTAATATGCTCGCAGGAAGAGATTTAGTTATGAACAGACTAAACAAAGAGAAATTTGTTGTTGCTATGAAACTACTTGAAGCAAATGACGGAACAAAAATGGGTAAAACTTCTGGAAATATGATTGAGTTAAGTGATAGTGCAAACAATGTTTTTGGAAAGGTTATGGCATTCGATGACAAGTTAATTCCAATTAGCTTTGAAATACTAACTGAATATGACTTAGAGCAAGTAGAAGAAATAAAAGAAAGACTTAAAAATAGAGAAAATCCAATGGTAGTTAAAAAACTTCTTGCATTTGAAATAACTAAAGATATCAAAGGAGAACAGGAAGCTAAAAATGCCAAAGAATACTTTGAGAATATTTTTCAAAAGAAGAATTTAAATACAAACATCCCTATCAGAACAGTAAAACAAAACAATATAAATATTTTAGATTTAATTGTTCAATGCAAAATAACAAATAGCAAATCCCAGGCAAAAAGACTTGTTGAACAGAATGCTGTAACTATAAATGGTGAAAAGATTACAGATTGGAATAAAAATATACAAGTAGGCAATGCTAGCATCATTCTTAAATGCGGAAAACAGGTATATCAAGTAGAGTATATTCCCAATTAAAAACCTCCTAACTAATGACAACTGATGAATATATAGAACAAGTTAAAAAACTGAGCCCGCAAAAGTTCCTCAACAAAGTATCAGAAGGGATTGCTTTAGCACAAAAATATCATCAAAATGAGATAAGATTTTCAGGAGAACCGTATGTCAACCATTCTCTAAGAGTTGCAATTACTTTAGGTCAAATGGGTCTCGATACAAATACAATGATTGGAGGACTCCTGCACAATAGTGTAACTAATGCTCCAAGTAAAGAAAAGGAAAGATTCGCTGAAATGCAAAAGCTTTTTGGAAATGATGTTGCTCAGCTAGTAAAGGAATACAATAACCTAAGTAAAGCAACAGCAAGTATTGATACAGAATATGAAATAATTACAAAATATATTTTAAACAGTAACTACGATTTAAGACCAATACTAATTAAATTAGCTGATAACCTTGATAATGTAAGAACAATTGAGTTTATGCCGAAAGATAGATTAAGCTCAAAAGTAAAAAAAATCCTTTACATATACGCTCCCCTGGCTGAATATCTAAATCTTGAAACAATTAAAAAAGAACTAGAGGAAAAAGCACTAGAAATATATAAACCTGAGGAATACAGAATTATCAAATCTAAAATGGAAGAGCACCATTATACAGAAGAAGTAAAAGGTAAATATATTGAATATATTAAAAAACTGCTTAAAGATATAACTCCTGTGCCAACAATAGCAGGAAGAGTAAAGGGAATATACAGTATATACAATAAACAAAAAAAACAGTTAAAAGAGACTGGTACTATTAATATAAATGCAATAAGAGACTTAATTGGTCTTAGAGTTATTACAGACTCTGTTGATAATTGCTTTAATGTACTGGAGAAAATAATGGATAAAGGAGAAATAATTACACAAGAATTTGATGATTATATCTCTAATCCTAAACCAAATGGATACAGTGCAATGCAGGGACCAATAGTACTTAGTGAAGTATCTCCAAATGTAATTGAAATACAAATTATGACCCAGGATATGTATTACTACAACACATATGGCCCTGCATCACATATAGCATATAAAGAAAGCTTAAGCAGGTATGCTAAGCCTACAGATAAATATAACTGGGTAGAACAGGTACACAAAGAAATAAGCAAGAATATTGCTCTTAGGAACACAAATATCTCAAATCCAATTTTAGTAAAGATTTTCCCTAACAATGTTTATGCATTTACACCAAAGGGAAAAATTATACAGCTTGATGAAGGAGACACTGTTGTAGATTTCGCATATAGAATTCATACCGATATAGGGAATAGTATGGTTTCAGCAAAAGTAAATGGAAAAGCAGTAAAGCTGGATTATAAAATTCAGACAGGCGATATTGTAGAAATAAAAACACAGACAGGAAAGAAGACGGTTAAAGCAGATTGGCTTAAATATGCCAATTCTCAGTCTACACAAAGTAAAATGCAAAGAACTTGGAAAAACTTCTAGATACTAGTACAATCATAATATGAAGGAAAAGACAAAAGAAAAACTTACAAAAATATTTAGCATCTTCATAGCCTTAATTATGATTGCAAGTATAGCAGTACCAATTATACTATCAGTAATTGGTTAAATATATGACAGAAATATCCTTAAATGAACCAATTACATCTCTTAAAGGAATAGGTGAGAATCAGTCAAAGAAATATTCAAAGTTAAACATATTTACAGTCAGAGATCTTCTTTTTCATATTCCTTTTAGATACAGAGATACCTCAGATATACTAAATATTGAGGATTTTAAATATCTTGAAGAAGGAACTTTCTTAGCTCAAATAATTGAAACTAGAAATATATATACAAGAACTGGAAGAGTTTTAACAAAGGTTAAGGTTGTTGATAAATATTCAACTCCTCTTGAAATATCTTTCTTTAATCAAAGCTATCTTACAAAAACATTAAAAAAGAAGGAATGGTATATATTTGATGGGAAAATATCATACAAAGGAAAAACAAAAAACACTTACAACCCTAAATATGAGAAGTATACAGGAGACATCTCCCAGCAAAAGCATTTAGGAAAAATAATAGGAATATACCATGAGACTGAAGGGCTGTCTTCAAGAGCAATAAGGAATAATATAATTCCTCTTGAAAAAGGAATTGACAATCTAATACAAGATCCACTTCCTAAAAGTATTACTCAAAAAGAGAATCTCCTTCCATTATCAGATAGTATAAAAGAGATACATTTTCCAAAGTCAAAAGATTCTCTATTAAAAGCACGAGAAAGACTTCAGTTTGATGAAATGCTTAAAATTGCAATACAAATAGAAAAAGATAAAAAGGAAAAAGAGAAATATAAATCTATTCCCATAATTGAAGATAAAGCATTGACAGAAGTGTTTTTTAAATCTCTTCCTTTTGAATTAACCAGTGATCAGCAAAAAAGTATAAAAGAAATAGTTAAAGATATTTCAAAAAAGAAACCAATGAATAGGTTGCTTAACGGTGATGTAGGAAGTGGAAAGACTGTTGTCACAGCACTAGCTGTACTACAGTGTATAAGAAACAATTTTAGTGCAATAGTACTAGCTCCTACAACAGTACTTGCAAATCAGCATTTTGATACATTTAACAAATTGCTTTCTCCATTTGAAATTGATGTACAAATATGGACATCTGCTAGAAAAGGAAAACCAAAATCTCCGAATTCTCTAATAATTGGTACACATGCAGTATTGTATAAAAGTGATATACCAGAAAATCTTAACCTAGTAATTGTAGATGAACAGCACAGATTTGGAGTAGAACAAAGAGAAAAACTGCTAAAAGTAGGCAAAGCAATTCCTCACTACTTAACAATAACAGCAACACCAATTCCAAGAAGTTTAACAGAAGTGGTATTTGGAAGTGTAGATGTGTCTACAATAAAAGAAAAACCTAAAATGCAAAAAGATATTACTACTAAATATGTTCCATATGACAAAAGAGAAGATTGTTTTAAATGGGTAAATAGAAAAATTAAAGAAAGCAACTTTAAACAGCAGGCCTTTATTGTATATCCACTCATCGAAGAGAGCTATACCCTTGATGCAAAGGCTGTATTAATAGAATTTCAAAACTTAAAAAATATATACTTTAAAGATATAAATATTGAATTAATGCATGGAAAACTTAAAGATAAAGAAAAAGCAGATATTCTTGAAAGATTTAGAAAAAAAGAAATAAATGTGTTAGTATCAACATCTGTAATAGAGGTAGGAATAGATATGCCTGATGCTACAATAATGATAATAGAAGATGCACATAGATTTGGACTTGCACAGCTTCACCAGTTAAGGGGAAGAGTAGGCAGAGGAGAAATGGAATCATACTGTTTTGTAATACCAAGTAAAAATGAAGAGAAAAACCCAGAGGTAGTAGACAGGTTAAAATACTTTGCATCACACTCTTCAGGATTTGATGTAGCAGAGTATGACTTGCAAAGAAGGGGGCCAGGAGAGGTATATGGTATAAAACAATCGGGTATTCCACAGTTTAAGATAGCTTCTCTCACCGATATTGATATGTTTAAGAGAGCAAAAAATACTGCACAAGAGCTTCTAAAAAGTAATATTGATTTGAATTTTGTATTAGATAATATATTTAGATAATGGAAATATATATTGTATTGGATAATATAAGGTCAGCATTTAATGTAGGAAGCATATTCAGATCTGCTGATGGTGCGGGAAGTGTAAAGAAGATATATCTATGCGGTATAACAACTGATATAGA
>CAZQHF010000006.1:0-14233 GCA_964593535.1 uncultured Candidatus Saccharibacteria bacterium | reverse complement strand
TTAAATGTAGCAAACTGTGCTTCAATTATTCTATATGAGATTACAAGAGATTAGTTTTCTTTTAATATCTTTCTGCTATTATATATTAAATGGAAAAGACAAAGGTCTCTATTTCAAAAAGAACTATTTTAATTGCTTCTGCACTTGTACTTGCTATAGGGATACCACTTGCTTACCTCCTTATAACCAATACTTCGGAAGATAGTAGTGCATGGTATAACACAAGTTGGCTTTACAGAAGATCTATCTTTATTTCAAATACAGAGACTCAAGCTATAAATGAAGAAGTTTTAATTGAATACGACACTAAATCTTTAATAGATGCTGGAAAGCTTCAAAATGATTGTGATGATCTTAGATTTGTAGATAGTGATGATTCAACATTGCTCCCATATTGGATAGAAGGCGGGTGCAACTCTTCTCAAACACAGGTTTGGGTAAGGATACCTAATCTGCCAGAGAGTGGAAAAACAATATATATGTACTATGGAAATGAGTCTGCTCCTAGTGGACAAGAGGAGTGGACAGGAAATTTTCTTTTGCTAAAAGATTCTGCATGTACAAATGAATGGAAAATTGAATCTGATACAGCACAAGATTTTCATCAAAGATTCCCTAAAGGTGCTTCAATGTATGGAGAAACAGGCGGGAGTGCTTCTCATTCTCATCCTCAGACGATATTAACAAGTAGTTCTCAAATTAGTACTAGTAGTTCTGCAAAAAGCGGTGATAGTGCTAAAATTGCAGATTCTCATACACATCAGATAACAATAATTCCACAAGATGCAGATGCATTACCTCCATATCTTGATATGATAATATGCTCTAATAAAAACTTAGTTATAAATCAAGGTCTCATATCTTTATTCGATTTCTCAATTCCTTCTGGATTTACAAGATTCTCTTCACTTGATAACAAATTTCCAAGAGGAAACTCTACGTATAGGGAAAGTAGCGGTGTAACAATGCATTTCCATGAAATCTTAGCAACTGTAACAGATGGACCAAGTGCTGAAACGACTGCACAGGAAGGTAGTGAAATATACACAGCATCAAGTACACACACTCATACAATTAATCAATTTATTACACAAGCTTCTGAGAATATTCCTAAATATTTATCAGTTTTGTATGGACAAGCTAGTAATGATAGTTTGGCACCTGCAGGTGTAATAACCATGGCTACAGCCCTTCCCCCGCTTGGATGGACGAGATTTTCACAGCTTGATGAGTATTATCCATATGGGAGCTCATCATATGGTACAACAGGAGGAAGTTCATCTCATACTCACAGTATTAGCGCAACTGCAGGCAGTGATACAGCAGCAGTTGGTTTATCAACTGGCACTCCCTCCATATCACTCCCTATTAAATCAGCACATACTCATAACATAACAGGAGAATTACAGCCATATTCAAATGATCCTCCATATATCAAAGTTCTGTTTATTAAGAAAAATTCTTCAAAAAGAACTACTGTTAATAATGAAGAAATACCTAACCAGCCACCTTCTTCTCCTAATAATTTACTTACAGAAGGTCTAGTTAATCCAATTAGTATAACAAGCCAATCTCCTAAATTTAGTGCAATATACTCTGATCCTAACTTAGATAATGGGATATATTTTGAAATTGAAGTAAATACAAAAGCTGATTTTACAGGTACAAATATGTGGAATAGCGGGAAGCAGCCAATAAGCCCAATAATAAGCGGACAGCACTCTCCAGAGATATCATATATGGGAAAAGCTCTTTCATTAGATAATGTCACATACTATTGGAGAATACGATTCTGGGATAGTAAAGATGCAGAGGGGCAGTGGTCTCAAACAGCAATGTTTACTACATCAACACAAAATACAACCCTTCAAGCAATATTACCACAACAGGATGAACCAAAAGAAGAGAAAGGGGAAGTATTAGGAGAATCCAATACTATCCCTAATCCTCCAACCTCTTTATACACCGAAGGGAGTAGCAATCCAATAAAAGTAACAGATACAACACCAGAGTTTAGTGCCATATTTAGTGACCCTGATGCAGGTGATACAGGGGAGTACTACGAGATAGAGGTAAATACTCAATCAGATTTCTTTGGAACAGTTATGTGGGATAGTACCAAAACAGCTATTTCCCCGATTACCAATGGATCAAGATCTACAGATATCTCATATGCAGGAACAACACTATCTTTAAATGGTACAACCTACTATTGGAGAATAAGATTCTGGGATAATAACGAGGCTGTAAGCAATTGGTCACAAACAGCAAGTTTTACTATGTCTGGAAATCCTTTCTCCCCAACTTACTTAAAAACAGATGGTATGGAAAATCCAACATGGATATTATCAACAACACCTAAATTTTCAGCACTACATACAGACCCAAATAGTGATAGTGCAAACTACTATGAAATAGAGATTAACTCTAACTCATCTTTCACAGGAACAGTAATGTGGGATACAGGCAAAGTATCTATGACATCTACATCAAGTGGATCAAGATCTCCTGAAATTACATATGCAGGGACTGCATTAACAGGAAGTTTGGGTACAACATATTACTGGAGAATACGATTCTGGGATAGTGATGGAAATGTAAGTGACTGGTCATCTACAGCAACATTTAAAGACTTCATACAAACTGAAGAGTATATTCAAATTGAGAAATTAGGACTGGAAGGAATAAAGATAAACTAGTAAAATACATACCATGAGTTTAAAATTTGATTCATCTAAAAAATTAAGAAAAGAAAAAAGTAAGCATAAAGTAGAAAGCTGGGAAGAGTACGAACAAAGAGAACAACAGTTCTTAAGAGAAAGATATCTTAGCAAAGAACCTACCATTTCTACATTTGTAAGAATTACTGCAGGAAAAGCGAAAAACTTTAAAATAGAAATACCAAGAAATACAAGACCACTTACCGATAGAATGAAAGTAAGGATATTTGATGTATTGGGAAGTGATATAGCAAACAAAAGTATTCTAGATCTTTATGCAGGAGCAGGTTCATTTGCACTAGAAGCACTCTCAAGAGGTGCCAAAGAAGCAACTTTAGTAGATGCTTCAAAACAGGGAAATATAATAATGCAAAGGAATGTAGCTCATACAGGATTTCTTCCACAAGCAGATGTTGTTAAGAGTAAAGTAGAGGATTTTATACAAAAATATAAAGATAGTGATAAGACATGGGATATTATATTTATGGATCCTCCATATAAACTTTACAATACAAAAAGGGTAGAGAAAATGGAAAGAATAATAAATGAAGCATCATCTCTTCTTCCTGGTGTTAAAAATCCTAAGACTAAGAAATTTAAAGGCGCTTTTATAATTAAACATCCCAAGAGATACCCTATTGATAAACTAAACCTAAAATATATTAAAAGGGTAGATACATATGAATTTGGTTTAAATTCCATATCCCTGTTTATAATAAAGTCAAGATAGCAATTGTATATTTTAAATAAAAGATATAGAATAAAGAAGATGTATAAGAAATTTGGCATTAATAAATCTAAAATTCATAAGATAGTATACTCAACATGTCTTTAGTGTTAAACTTTTCATGCAAACATTTTCCCAGAAATATAGCATATATTAATTTTGTATAATTACTAAAATGGATAATAATGAAGAAAATTTAGAAAAAATGAGACATTCTGCTTCACATGTACTAGCACAAGCAGTATTAAAACTCTATCCCGACACCAAATTAGGAATAGGTCCTGCAATAGAAAACGGCTTTTACTATGATTTTGAATTCTCTCAACCTATTGAAGAAAAAGATCTAAAGCCAATTGAAGAAGAAATGAAAAAAATCATAAAAAGAAAGTTGCCAATAACTCAGATTTTTATGAAAAGAAAAGATGCAATTAAGTATCTTAAAGATATAGGGCAGGAGTACAAATTGGAGCTTTTAGAAGAAATACCTGATAAAGAGCTTAGTTTTTTTGTAACAGGACAACAGGAATTTGCAGATTTATGCAAAGGTCCTCATGTAGCAAATACCGGTGAAATAGGAGCTGTTAAATTAATAAAAACAGCTGGTGCATACTGGAAAGGTGATGAGAATAGAAAGATGCTTACAAGGATATATGGAGCAGCATTTGAAACAAAAGTAGAACTTAAAAAATATCTGCAAAATTTAGAGAATGCAGAAAAGTATAATCATAGAGCATTAGGAAAGCAGTTAAAACTTTTTGCAATTATCCCTGAAATAGGGCAAGGGCTACCTGTATGGCTTCCAAGAGGATATACAATGAGAAGAATTCTTGAGAACTATATGTTCGACCTTGAAAGAGCACATGGCTATCAGCATATCTTAACCCCTCACATTGTAAGAGAGGAGCTATTTAAGATATCTGGCCATCTGAACTTTTACAAAGACTCTATGTATGCTCCAATTAAAGTTGATGAAGAGAACTACTACCTTAAACCTATGAACTGTCCAGAGGGAATGATGGTATACAAAATGGAAACAAGAAGCTACAGAGATCTACCTTTAAAACTAGGTGAATTTGGTACAGTATACAGATATGAGAAAACTGGAGAACTGCATGGATTACAGAGAGTAAGAGGATTTACACAAAATGATGCTCATATATACTGTACACAAGACCAGCTTGAAGGTGTAATTAATGAGACTCTTGATCTTCTTGATATATTCTACAAAGATATTGGATTTACAAATTACAGATTCAGGCTGTCTCTTTCAGATAGAGAGAAACATTCTGATAAATATGCAGGAGAAATTGAGAAATGGCAGTTTTCAGAAAACATTTTAAGAAAAGCATTAACAGACAGAAAAGTAGAGTTTGAAGAAATGCCTGGAGATGCAGCATTCTACGGACCGAAAATAGATATACAAGCAGTTAATGTATATGGTAAAGAAGATTCCATATCCACCCTTCAGCTTGATTTTAATCTTCCAGAAAAATTTGATATTAAATATGTAGATGCAGATGGGCAAGAAAAGCAACCATTTGTAATACACAGAGCACTCATTGGATCATTTGAGAGATTCTTTGCATTCTTAATAGAGCATTTTGCAGGAGATTTTCCACTTTGGATTGCACCTGACCAGGTAGCTATTATCCCTATCTCAGATAAACATATTAAATATGGGAAAGAGATTTATGAACTCCTTAATCAGAGTGGAATAAGGGTAACTTTAGATGATAGAACAAAAAGCATGCAGTCAAAAATAAGAGATGCAGAGAAATTAAAAATCCCATATCTTGGAATAGTAGGAGATAAAGAGATTGAAACAGAGACTGTATCAATAAGGTCAAGATTAAACAAAGAAATAGGACTAATGAAGAAGCAGGAGTTTTTAGATTATCTTCTTGAAGAGATAAGACTAAAAAAACATAAATAAATTTATTTATAACATCTTTAATAAATGGATTTTAATAATCAAAGAATTAAGAAGGATTTAGGTACAAGAGTAAATGAACAAATTAGAGTACCAAAAGTATTGTTAATTGACAGTAGTGGTAAGAATATTGGAGAAACAGATACATATGTTGCACTTCAAATGGCAAGAGACGCAGAAATGGATTTAGTAGAAGTAGGAGCTAACAGCAACCCACCTGTATGTAGAATAATGGATTACTCAAAATACATATATGAGCAGAAGAAAAAGTTAAGAAAGAATAAAGCAGGGAGGGCAAAAGAGTTAAAAGAGTTCAGGTTTAGTGTAGTAATTGATAAATATGATATGGATACAAGAATAAGGAGAGCATTGGAATTTCTAGAAAAAGGACATCCTGTTAAAATTACAGTTACTAGAAAAGGAAGACAGCCATATCAGCAGATGAAAGAAGTATTTAGTCAAATATTGACTAATTTTACTGAATATAGTAGTATCGAATCCGAACCTAAGAGTGAATCAAACAGCATTTCAATTACATTTAAAGGAGATGGCAAGACAAAAAACAAACAAAACAGCAATAAAGAGAATCAGGCTTTCCAATCCAAAGGGGAACAGGAGAGCAAAGATGATGTACAAGCAGAGTCATCAGGGACATCTGAGAACTAAGCGATCAGCTAGATCTAAAAGAAGGCAGAATGATGACAGAATAATATATTCTGCTAATGCAAAAAATCTAAAGAAAAAGGTTGTTAATTTAAAGTAACAGATTATGAGAACTAAAACAGGAACAGTAAGAAAAAGAAGACATAATAAAGTTTTAGCAAAGACTAAAGGGTATAGAATGACTAAAAGCAAACTGTATAAGGTTGCCCATGAGTCAGCGATGCATGCAGGACAATACTCATATAATGATAGAAGGAAAAGAGCAGGACAGTTCAGACAGGTATGGATATCTAGACTTAATGCTGCATGTAAAAACAACGGAATTCAATACAATACCTTAATTAGCGGATTAAAGAAAAAGAATATTGAATTAAATAGAAAGGTGTTATCTGATATAGCAGTAAACGATACTGAGGTTTTCTCCTCAATTATTAAATCTATATAACTCCTGCAAATATACATATTTTAAAGACTTTTTATTTAGTCTTCTTGTTTTAACTTAATCTTTAAAACATAATATTGTATACTCTTAAGATAATATTCTTACATTTTTAAAATGGAGTACAATTTAGATGACATTAAAAAATCTTTACTTGAAGATATTTCCTCACTTACAGCAGAGCAGTTAAAACAAAAGTATCTCTCTCCCAATGGGATAATTACTTTAATGTTTAAGAATATCAAGAATGTAGAAATTAAGAAAAGAAAAGAGTATGGGATTGAACTTAATAGAATGAAAAAAGAAATTGAGGAGAGAATAATAAACAAACCTACAAAAATTCACAATGAAGAATTTGAAAGAAAGATAGATCCAACTGCACCATTTGATGTTAATACCGATAAACAAAAAAGACCTAGGATATTAGATCTAAAAGGTTCTTCTCACCCCATTGCACAAGAATTAAAAAAAATGCTTGATATATTTACAAGTATGGGTTTTGATGTCCTTGAAAGCAGACAAATAGATGATGATTTCCACATGTTTGAAAGTTTAAACTTCCCTAAGGGACACCCTGCCAGAGACATGTATGATACATTTTGGACAGATGAGAATTTTGTACTTCCTGCACATACTTCTACAATGCAAAACAGAGCTTTAAGAAGATTTAGTCCTCCCCCTATTAGAGTTGTACTTCCAGGGAGATGTTTTAGAAATGAAGCAACTGATGCAAGTCACGAACATACATTCTATCAAATAGAGGGAATATATGTAGATGAGAATATATCAATGAGTAATATGCAGGCAACAATAAAAGAGTATTTAGAAAAGTTCCTTGAAACAAGACTTGAAATTAAAATGCAGCCTGCATACTTTCCATTTACAGAGCCTGATACTGAATTTGTAATAAGCTGTCCTTTCTGTAAAAAGAAAGGATGCAGTACATGCGGATATAGCGGATGGATAGAATTAATGGGATGCGGAATGATTCACCCTAATGTCTTAACTGCAGGAGGAATAGACCCAGAAAAGTATAGTGGTTTTGCATGGGGAGTAGGGGTAGATAGGCTTGTTGCAATTAAAAGAAAAATAACTGATATTCGTAAGCTAAGAGATGGAGATATTAATTTCTTAAGACAGTTTTAATATATGAAATTACTTATTAAGAGTATAAAAGAGTTTGGCAAATGTACATTAAGTACAGAAGAGATAGTAAATATAATTTCAACAAAGATTGGAGAAGTTGAAGAGGTTACAGATTTTTCAAAAATCTATGAAGGTATTGTTATTGCTCAGATTACAAAAAAAGAAGATCATCCTAATGCGGATAAATTAGGAGTATATACGATAAATATTAGCGAAGAAAAAGAAATTCAAGTAGTAGCTGGAGACAAAAGTTTAAATGTGGGAGATAAGGTAGCATATATAACTGTCGGACATATTGTTCCATACAGCTATGCGACATCACAGCCTGTCAAAATTAAAGCTGTAAATATGAGAGGCATAACATCAAATGGAATGTTATGTTCACAAAAGGAGCTAAATATCGGTCCAGATGATACACATGTATTAGTACTAGAAAAAGATGCTCCTGTTGGAGTACCTTTTGCCCAGTATTACCAATTTGATGATGTTGTGGTAGGTATAGAGAATAAAGCACTTACGAACAGAGGAGATCTCTTTGGGATTCTTGGTTTAGCAAGAGAGATATCTGCAGCTCAAAATATCCCATTCAAGAGTCCAGAGTGGTATCTAAAAACAACATCAGATATAGATGTAACAGAAACTCTCCCCATTAAAGTTGATAATCAAATGCAAAATTTATGTCCTAGATACACATGTATTGCAATCAAAGATGTCCAAATTAAAGAGTCCCCTGTATGGATGAAATCAGTACTTCTTAAATCAGGAATAAAACCAATAAACAATGTTGTGGATATTACAAATTATCTTTCTGTTATTACTGCTCAGCCCCTTCATGCATTTGATTATGACAAACTAGTGGAGAATGATTTAACAAGAGATGGTACTGCTCATATTACAATTAGACTTTCAAAAAATGGTGAAAGAATTCACACATTAGAAGGAAATATTGTAGAGCTTAGTGAAGACAACCTAGTTATAGCAGACTCTACTAATCCTATTGCTATTGCAGGAGTAATAGGTGGCATTGATACACAAATAGACAAAAATACAAAGAATATTATTATCGAGAGTGCTAATTTTAATAAGTACAGTATCAGAAAAACTTCAATGGAACTTGGTATATTTACTGAAGCTGTAACAAGATTTACAAGAGGACAAGCTCCACAGCTATGTCTTCCAATTTTACTGAAAGCTACAGAACTTGTACAAGAACTTGCCAACGGAGATATTGCATCTAATGTTATTGACATATATCCTCAACCTGCTAAACCAAAAAAACTGTCTCTATCAGTATCTAAATTAAATTCGCATTTAGGAATTGAGCTATCAAAAGAAAATATTAAAAATATACTCTCAAATATTGAATATGAAATTATTAGTGAAGATGCTGAGTATATTACTATTCAGCCTCCTGTATTTCGAACAGATATATCAATTCCTGAAGATATATATGAAGATGTAGGAAGAATATATGGATATGAAAACATTTTACCTAAACTCCCTACAAGAGAAATAAATGCAGTAGAATTAAATGAGAAAATCGCATTAAAAGAAAAGATAAGAAATATCTTAACATACAGCGGATGCAATGAACTTGATACATACAGTTTTACAAGTAAAGAGACATTGCTAGGTGCAAAACAGGATCCTAATTTTGCATATCATATTAAAAATACTCTGTCTCCAGAACTTGAATTTATGAGAATTTCAATACTTACCTCACTTCTGCAAAAGGCTAAAGAAAATATTCAAAAAAATATTTCTCCGCTGTGTATATATGAGTTTAATATTCCTCACCAAAAAGGATATATGGATAATTTTCAGCTTCCAAAAGAGGATTGGCATTTATCAATGGTATTTTCATCAAAAGAAAAAATTATAGATGGAAGTCCATATTATCAAATAAAAAGGTATACAGAAAAAATATTTAATTCGGTAGGAGTAGGGGATATCTCATATAATCTTGTCTCTTTATCCTCTCAAATGGATTTACCTATATGGATAAAGTGTATTATGCCTACTTTCAATCCTAATCAGTCTGCATTAATAAAATACCACACAGATGGGACAGAAAGTATAATAGGAATAGCAGGGGATATAGATTATGAGGTAAAAAATAATTTTAAGCTTCCTGATTTTACAGCTGCTCTAGAAATAAATCTTGAGGAATTGATAAAGATAATTAAACCTAAAACAATAAGCGTTTTTGATTCTAAGTTTCCTTCCATATCACAAGATATTTGTTTTACAGTTCCAAGTTCTACAAAGTACTGCGATATAGAAAATAGTGTACTACAGATTATAAACACAAGAGATAGAGTAGCTACAATAGAGTGTATTGATATTTACCAAAAATCAGAACATTCTAAAAATGTTACTCTAAGAATTACTATTGAGCATCAAAATAAAACATTAAGCGATAAAGAATTTGGGAAGATAAAAGAGAAGATAGAAGAAAGAATTAGAAATCTTTAGTGAGTGTTTGGTTATTGCACAGGAGGAGTAACAGGAGGAATTATAAGTTCAACTTTAAATGTTATTGATTTGGTGCCAATTTTACCATAATTATCTTTTGCACTTACAAGTAGTACATGACTCCCAACTGATACCGATGATAAAGGTTTAATAACATTAAATTGTCCAGCATTAAGTGTAACTCCAGGTATTGGAACACCATCTATAGAAATAGTAAACTCAGTAATTGTTTGAAGCTGTCTAACACTACCTGATATTGTCATAATATCACTCTGCTTAAATACACTACCCTCAGCAGGGCTAGTTAATTCAACTACTGGTGCATTATCCTGCCCAAGCGGTAATGGACACTCTCCGCTTTCAGGCATAGCAAATAAATAACCTGCATTCTCAGTCATATATTTTTCATATGTAGCCTGCTGTAATTTATTTTCTATCTTAAATGTAAGCAAAACTTTCTGCTCTACAAGCCCATACTGTCTTGCTGCTTCTAGATTAGTAGGAATTAAACCATTTGATTTACACACTTCAATCACCTGCCTGTTATCTGTCTGAGGAGCACGGCCTGCAATATATATACTGGCCTCTTTATCGCATGTAACACCCTCTGCTGGTATGCCTCCTGTATCCTTGCATACTGCTGTTGATACTATTCCTGCCGGCCTTGTAAATAGCTCTGGTTTATAAACAACAGCAAGTCTTTTTGTTATACCATATGCAATTGGAAGAGGTACTGCAGTACTTGTTGCATTTCTTGCAATCGCATTATTATTATTCCCAGTCCATACACCAACAACAAGGTTTTTATGATACATCATAGTAGCTAAATCTCTTGGCCCATCCGTTGTACCTGTCTTAAAGCAGACATTCTTCCCATTAACCTTTGAGTAGCTTATACCCAATCTGTCACCAAATCCTCCTAAATCACACAATATATAGTTAAGAAGATATATTTCTTTTTCATCAACTACACGAATACCCTCCTCAAATTTTGCTTCTTCTAGTACATTCCCCTTAGAGTCTTCTACTTTAAGTATTGTTACAGTAGGATTTTTAATACCCTCATTAGCAAATACAGTAAATGCAGCAGTATGCTCAATTAATTTCATTTCACCTGATCCAAGTGCAAGAGATAATCCATAATTAGCTTTGTTTTTTAATGTCGTAATACCAAGCTTTTCTGTTAATTGAAGCAATGGCTCAACACCAATTGTTTGGAGGACATATACAGCAGAAACATTTCTGGATCTTCCAAAATTTCTTCTTAGTGTACCAACTCCTTCAAACTGTCCATCCCAATCTTTAGGAGCATATTTACCAAAACTCATTGGAATATCAGGTGCTAGTGTACCAGTACTAAACCCTTTTCCAAAGGATGCAAGATATGTATACGGTTTAGCAGAAGAACCATACTGCCTTTCACTTGTTGCAACATTTACATTCCCATCTACCCTTGGGTCTGTTGTATTCCAGAAATCTACAGATCCTACCATCGCCAAAACTTCACCTGTTCTTGGATTCATAACTACTGCAGCACCATTATACACTCCTCTTGGAACACCATTCTTTGATATACCTTTTGTAACTTCATCTTCCGCTATCTGTTGAACAGAATAATCTAATGAAGTAGTAACTTTAAGTCCACCCCTTTCAACCCTATCAATACCATATTTATCTTCTAGCAACTGTTTAATGTAAAAGACAAAGTGAGGAGCCTTAATATCTATCTTCGCAGTTCTGTACACCAGCTCCTCCTCCTTAGCTTTTTGAATCTCTTCTTCTGTTACCCCAGTTAACTCTTTATGCTTAAGCATCTGGTCAAGTACATATGTCTGTCTAACCTTCGCTAGCTCAGGCTTAGTACCAAAAAGAGGAGAATATATACCTGGACTCTGTACAAGGCCTGCAATTAATGCACTCTCAGCAAGAGTAAGATCTTTTACATCCTTACCAAAATATGCCTTTGAAGCTGCCTGAAAACCATAATTAACACCACCAAGAGGAATCTCATTCATATACATCTGTAAAATTTCATCCTTAGTAAATGTCTGTTCAACTTGCATGGTAATTAATATCTCTTTAATCTTCCTTGAATATGTCTGTGCATATGCCTCTTCACCAAGGATATCATACAAAAGCGTTCCCTTTACTAATTGCTGAGTAATTGTACTCGCACCTCTTACAATCTCTCCTTTTGTAAGATTTTGGTACAAAGCTTTTGCTATACCCATATAATCCAGACCTTTATGCTGATAAAATTCAATATCTTCAGCTGCTAGCACAGCCCATTTAGTATGCTCTGGGATATCCTCTATTGAAACAAATTCTCTATTTTGATCGCCATATACTGTATACAGTAGAACATTGTTTCTATCATATATCTTGGTACTCTCATCAGACCTCCTTGAAATAAGTTCATCAGGAGAAGGAAGAGAGTTTTGAAGATTTTTTAAGTATATTCCTACTGTAATAAGACCTGCACAGAGTAGAAAAAAACAAACACCAAGAAATATATAGAGAAACTTCTTTCCTTTGTTAGACTTAGCTTTCTTTGTACTTAGCCCTGATACTTTTGCATTTGATTTCTTCCCAGCATTCTTACTACTATACATCTTTATCCTGTTATAGTTACTTAAAGAAATGGGCTTGTTTGTATATGTAACCCTTCGTCCTTGTTTCTTGGCTTTAGATGCATTCATACTATATTTCATAGTTCTTTGATGATTATTATACTCTTTCCTAATATATATTATTTATCTCCAATATTCAATAAACAGGGAAGATGATATAATTTAAAGATGAAAAACAATATGCTATCAAAACAACCGTACAAAGGAACAAATGACTGGTACCCTCAGGATATGTTTTTAAGAAACTATCTATTTAATATATGGACACGAGTAGCAAAAAAATACGGATATGAGGAGTATGATACTACTCAGCTTGAAGATGCCAATCTTTATAAGGTTAAATCAGGTGAAGAATTAGGTGGAAGCCAGCTTTACAACTTTACTGACAAAGGCGGTAGAGAAATTGCACTAAGACCTGAAATGACACCTTCCTTAGCAAGAATGGTTGCATTAAAAAAGAATGAATTACAATTTCCTCTTAGATGGTTTAATATAGGGAGATATTTTAGATATGAAAAGCCACAAAAAGGAAGAAAAAGAGAGTTCTTTCAATTAAATATTGATATTTTAGGAGTACAAGATATTACTGCAGAGGTAGAGATTATACAATTTGCTCTAGATGTAATGAAAGAGCTTAATGCTCCTGAAAGTAGCTTTGAAATAAAGGTAAGTAATCGATATCTCTTAGATTATTTTTTTGATACACTTCAAATTTCAAACAAATTAAGGGCTAAGTTAGCAAGAGCTTTAGATAACTATTTAAAGATGCCTGCTGCTGATTTTAAAGAGTATCTCTCAGAAATTGGACTTAATAATACACAAGTATCTCAAGTAATGGAATATACAAAGTGGGATATACAAAAACTTGATGAGATAAAAGATAAATCCATTGGTGCTCAGCAACTTGCTGATCTCTTCTCAAAATTAAAAGCTCTTTCTATCTCTAATGTAGTATTTTGTCCATATATTGTAAGAGGTCTTGCATATTATACAGGTACTGTAATAGAGCTTTATGATATAGGACGAGAAGATATTCCTAGGGCAATGTTTGGAGGAGGAAGATATGACAACTTACTTGAAATATTTAAAGAAGAAAAAATACCTGCATTCGGTTTAGGATGGGGAGATATTACTACCTATGATTTTCTTAAAAGATACAATCTTTTACCCAAATACAAAAGCGATATAAAAGTGTTTGTATGCCTTATGGATAACTCTTTGTATATTCCAACAACTGAAATTGCAACATACCTAAGAGATAATAATATAAATACTCTTATGCAAATTACACCTGCCAAACTCTCAAAACAACTCCAAATCGCCAATAGTAAAAACATCACATGGGTAGTAATACTTGGAGAAGATGAGCTGAAGAAGGGAGTTATCCAGCTTAAAGATATGAATAGTGGAAAATCTTTCTTAATTAAGAAAGAAGATTCCATACAAAAGATAGTTTAATATTCCTACAATGTTACATTAAAATATTAAAATATTTCCTTAGAG
>CAZQHF010000005.1:6299-34235 GCA_964593535.1 uncultured Candidatus Saccharibacteria bacterium | reverse complement strand
CAGCAGGTGTATATACAGAATATATCTACTTCATATGTGGAGGTTACTACTAGTATCTTGTATAATAAATATATATGAATATTAATAAAGTATGGAAATACATAAAGAACTACTCCATTTCTCTTTTGCTTCTAATGCTCTTTTTTGCTCCATCTTTTTCTCAATCCAATCTCTCAATAGGTATTGCACCAGTATCACAATCCCTTAAACTATCTCCTAGGGAAACATATTCTGATGAAATAGTATATTGGAATACATCTCAAACAGCTAGAACATATAGGGTTTTTGTTAGTGGCTTTACACAAATTGAAAATCAGCCTGGTACTGCAGTAATACTTACACCAGAAGATGATGCCAAAGCACCCTACTCTGCATCTAAGTGGGTAACTGTTGAAAAAGACACATTAACACTTGAACCGAACAAAAATGTAAAGCTAAAATACACTATTACAGTACCTAAAGATGTAACCAATGGAGAGTATAATGTCGAAATATTTTTAATTTCCGAAAGTGATTTTGCACAAGTAGGAACAGCAGCATTTACTAACTTGGCATCAGGAACACCAATTTTAATACAAATAGGAGATGAATTTGTTGAGAATGCAGAACTTTTGAAATTTATTACAGATAAAGATATCTATGAAAAAATCAATGTAATATTTCTAACAAGGCTTAAAAACATAGGAGATACACACATAAAACCAACAGGAGAAATTGTAATAGAAAATATCTTTGGTAAAAAAGTGGCAACAATACCTTTTAATAAAACAACCCAAAGTCTCATGAGAGACACAATTGGAGATTATGAAGACAATTGGGTTCAATCAAGCTATATATCATCTAACAAAGCATTAGCAGTCGGACCTATGACAGCCAAGCTCATTGCAACATACAGAAGTTATCAGCCAGGATTTGCTGTACTAGAGGCAGAAACAACATTTTGGATAATTCCATGGAAGATAATTATTGCGATACTTCTTGTAATTATTCTCCTAATTGCCTATAACATTTATAGGAAAAACAATAAAAAGAAAAAGGATGAAATTCATTAGAGCTTTCTTAATTACAATAATGCTATATACCATTATCGGTATACCATTTATATATGCAGACAGTATTACTCCTGGTGTTATAAGAACAACACTTTCTCCAGGAGAGCGAAAATATGAGTCAGTTACCTTTACAAATGAGCAAGATAAAACAATTGAACTTTCTATAAAACCATATGCTTATAACCCACAAACTGATGAAATTACACAAGATACAAAAGATATCTTTATTAAAGCTGACACAGATACAATAAAAATACAGGCAAACAGCTCATCTGAAATCAAATATGAAATATATCCATTTGATAATATAGAAGAAGGTACATACTTTAACATACTTGTAATAGCCCCAGTAGCTTCAAATAAAAAGATTGATATTAGTCCCTCTATCTCACAATTAGTAATTTTAGATATAGTCTCACCACAAAATCAGGTAAAAGGTATTATGACAGATAGATATACAATAGACGTTGAAGTTGCCAAGAAAGGAATCCCATTCATAAGCCCAATGGTAATAAAATACAAAATTACAAATAACTCTAACTACCTATTAATCCCACAGGGAAGAATAGATATATTCAATGAGAAAAATACATATAAATCAATATATGTATATATAAATCCTGAGAACCAAAAACTATATCCTGCACAAACACTTGAAAATGAAGTTAAAATCTCTCAATGGCATATCTCTGACCTATTTTTAAACAGAGTCGTTAGAGGGGAAATATATAATGGAATAGATGGAGTGCCAAAACCTGTTGAAACAGAAGTAAAAAGTTTTACACTAGGGGTTATTTTCCTATTTGCTGCAATACTGTTAAGTATATTCTTAGTAGAATCAATACAAAAAGATAAAAAAAGAAACAAAAAAGATTAAACTTTGTTTAAGATTTCATTCGTTGTTTTAAACCCAACTTTTGCAACATTATTTAACTCTTTTTCGCCATACTTTGAAACGAAAAGCTTGGCATTACCAATTACTAAAGTAGCACCCTTAGGAAAGTGGAAATTGTACTTTTCTTCCATTTTTCTCCACTCTTCAATAAAAATACCTCTTGCAATAATAGATGCAGCAGCAACAGCAATATCAGATTCCCCTTTGTGAAATTGGATAAACTTAACATGCTTACCAAGAGGACCTAATTCGTTTATTACCCTGCTTTTAATAGGTGAGAACTGATCTATAACAACATAACTGCATTCAATACCCTTCTTTTTTAAATCATTAAGACCCATTTCAATAACCTTAGAGTGCTGTTTGGCAAGGAGAACAGATGCATTTTTATACTTCTTTGCCATTTTGTTATAATCCTTAGGATAAACAATTGACGAATAATAATACGGATAATCCCTTACCATATTAAACATTCTTTCTATTTTCTCATCATTAAATTTTTTTGAATCAGCAAAACCTAACAATTTAACTTTCTTAAAAAATTCCTCATTTACAAAACAACTAACAACAACAAGAGAACCAAAATAATCACCCTTTCCTACTTCATCTACACCAATATGAGAAACAAATTCTTCATTAGAAGAACTGCCAGTTTGAAGTGATGATATTAAAGAGGTAAAATCCTCTCTGCCTTGAAATACAAGCTTGCCACTAAAATACATGATTGCAACAGATCCTTTAGGACTTCTTAATCTGTATGCAACATACTGATTCTCATCACTCTCCTCTCTCCATCCATATGCAGTTAAGGTATCCTTTACTCTTTGATAATCTGTTTTTTGAAATTGAACTGTTACAGTATTTTGATTAGCCATATTAAATATCCCTCCTTCCTTCCAATGCCTTTTTTAAAGTCAGCCTGTCTGCATACTCCAAATCTGCTCCAGTAGGAAGACCCATTGCTAACCTTGATATATGCATTCTATTCTCTTTTATATACTTTCTAAAAAGGTCTTGAATATAGCTTGCTGTTGCTTCACCCTCAAGACTTGGATTCACTGCAACAATCAATTCAATTCTTCTATCATTATCTTCTAACTCTTTTTTAATTCTCTTTTCAAGCTCATTAAATCTAAGCTCAGAAGCAGTTATACCTTCTGCGGGAGATATTACCCCCCCAAGAACAAAATACAACCCATTAAATACACCAGAGTTTTCAAAAGCAACAACATCTAAAGGCTCTTCAACTACACATACTGTATTTTTATCTCTCAATGAACTACTGCATATATCACAAATATCTTTATCAGTAACATTAAAACAAAGTGAACAGAATTTAATCTTTTCATCCATATCGATAAGGGCATTACCAAGCTTTGTAGCATCCTTATTAGGTGACCTTAGAAAATGGTACACCATTCTTGCAGCAGACTTTGGCCCTACACCTGGAAGTTTACTAAATTCGTTAATAACATTTTCAACAGACTGTGGAAGTACAGACATATTAAGTTAATAATCCTTTAATTTTGTCCAAATCTATATCCTGTGCCATTTCTTTTTGAAGCTTCTTTTGATAATCCTTAAATGCTTCTCTCATATCTTTTTTGAATCTATCAATCATATCTATATCCATTAAACTCTCATCTATTTGAATATCTTCAAATTCCTGAGCTCCATTCATAGTAATTTTCAGCATTTTATCCTTTGATTCTCCGGTTATCTTCTTCTCTCTAAGCTTACTTTGCATCTTCTTAGCTTCCATTTGCATCTTTATTAACTCCTTTGGATTAAGCATATTAATATCATGATAAAATTAAATATCTCTCATTAAGAATTATACATTAGAATACTACATGCCAGCAAACATTGCTTCAACATCTATTTTTTTCTCTTTTTCCTTTATTTCCTCCTTTGTTTTCTTTATTACTTTTGGCTTTACAGTAGGTAGATTTCTTAAAACAACATCTGCACTACTTTGGAGTTTAGGCCTTACACTTTCATTCACAGAACAAACAACCCTGCAATGAGTACCCAGCGATTCAAAAAGTACTTTTCCTAAAATCTCTTTACTATCAGGAGTATCAATTTGATCTTTATAGAATTTAAAAGGTACTTCAATATTTAAAACATTCTCTTTAATACTAACAGGTTTTGATGAATCTAAAAATGCAAAAAGTGTTGTATTAATTGGTTTAATTCCATTTACTATCCTTTTCCAACTCTGTTGTATTTGACTAATTTCAATGTTTATCACATCAGAGTTTATTACTTCAACACTTTCACTTTTCTTTTCTAATATTGTTTTTCCTCTTTTAGTTCTTTCCTCTTTTTCTTTTATACCCCCTTGGGTATCTTCGTCTTTTAAGAACTTAGGTATAAGCATTTGTAGTATTAATACTTGATTTTGAGTTCCTCTTAATTCGTTTCCAACATTAAGAAACTCTGTAATTAAAGAAACAACCTCTCTTTCACTTAAGCCATTTGCAAAAGAATAATCATTATTAACCTTTTTCCCCGATATCATTGCAACTAAAACCTCTCTTAATATCTCTAGAGTAAAATTTGTAAATTGAACTAAATTGGTCCCTTTATTCACTACTTCATCAATACATTCAAGTGCTTTTTTCCCATCACCCTTAACTAAAGAGGCAAGAAAGTCATTAACCATGTAAACTTCTGGTATACCAAGCACTGCTCTTACTTCATCTTCTGTTATTTCTTTATAATTCTCACTTCTAAGCTGACTGTTTATAACAACATCTAAAAGAGAAAGTGCATCTCTAAAGCTTCCTCTGGCATTTCTAACAACAAGTTCCAATCCTTTTTCATCAATTCTTAAATCTTCTTTCTTAAGAATTTTCTTTAATGTTTCTGAGATCTCTTCTTCAGTTCCAAGCCTAAAATCATACCTCTGACACCTTGAAAGTATTGTAGCAGGTAGTTTATGAACATCTGTTGTAACTAAGATAAAGATAACATGCTGTGGAGGCTCTTCTAAAGTTTTTAGAAGTGCATTAAATGCCTCTGTTGTAAGCATATGAACCTCATCAATAATATATACTTTATACTTCCCTTTAGTAGGAGCAAACTCAATTCGCTCTTTCAGCTCCCTTATCTGATCAATTCCTCTGTTTGATGCAGCATCTATTTCAACAAGATCCATATAGTTGCCATTTGTAATTGCAACACAAGCTTCACATTCATTACAAGGATTCCCATCTTTTTTAGGATTCATACAGTTAACAACCTTAGCAAGAATTCTTGCAGTACTAGTCTTACCAGTACCTCTTGAACCTACAAAAAGATATGCATGAGAAAGTTGATTACTCTTAACAGCATTTTTTAAAATCTTTGTAATATGCTCTTGTGCAACAATTTCATCAAAGTTTTGAGCACGATACTTTCTATACAGTACTGTTGGCATAATGGTAAGATGATAGGGTATAAATTAAACTATAACAAGGGAAAATTATTTACACAACTCAATATCCCTTTACTACTAATCCCTTTTTAATTTTTCAACTGCATCATTTAAAAGCTTTGTATACAAACCATACCCCACCGAATTTATAGTCCCACTTTGTTTCTTCCCAAGAATGTCCCCTGCCCCCCTTATCTCAAGGTCTCTATTTGACAATACAAAACCTGACCCCAGGGCCTGAGACTCCCTTATAGCCTCCAGTCTAAGCTGAGCATCACCTCGAAGTTCATCATAAAAAAAACATGCATATGCTTGTCTCTCACCTCTCCCTACTCTTCCTCTAATTTGATATATCTGAGCAAGCCCAAGTCTATTTACATCATCAACAATTAAAGTGTTTGCATTTGATATATCTAAACCATTTTCAATTATGGTTGTACAAAGTAATACATCGGCTTTATGATTAATAAATCTGTCCATTACATCGATCAACTTTTTACCTCTAAGTCTGCCATGAGCAATCTCAATTCTTGCATCAGGAATTAGCTCTCTTAGTTTCTCCTCTAAAGCATATATACTATCTATCCTGTTGTGAAGGTAATATACTTGCCCATTTCTTCTTAATTCTCTAACAATACACTCTTTAATCTTCTCAAAATTAAACTTAAAGAATTCATTTTTAATCTCTCTTCTTCCAAGCGGAGGAATTGCAAGTACTGATATATCTCTTACACCAATTAAAGAAAGATTTAATGTTCTTGGTATAGGGGTAGCGGTCATAGAAAGAACATGTGTATCTATTCTTCTGCCCTTTAACTTCTCTTTCTGTCTTACACCAAACTTCTGTTCTTCATCAACAATTAGTAAACCAAGTTCCTTAAACTTAACATCAGAAGAAAGAATTGCATGAGTCCCAATAAGTATATCTATCTTTCCTCTCTCAAGGGAGTCTATAATTTCTCTTCTCTCAGAATCACTCTGTAATCTAGAAAGCAATGCAATATTAAAAGGATAATTTTTAAACCTTTCAGTAAAAACTTTTAAATGCTGATTTGCTAATATTGTAGTAGGAGCAAGCAGTGCAACCTGCATTCCACTATTAGCAACTGCAAAAGCAGCTCTCATTCCAATCTCCGTCTTACCAAAACCGACATCACCTACAAGAAGTCTATCCATAGGAGTATTCTTTTGAAAATCCTCTGCAATCTTTTTTGTTGCTATATACTGATCTTCTGTATCACTAAACTCAAATTCATTAGCAAACTTCCAATATTCATCCAATTGAGAAGGAGATGAAATAACCTTAGGACATCTAGATATCTCTCTTAATGCATATATTCTAAGAAGCTCCTTAGCAATGTTTTCTACATCTCTCTTTGCTTTCTGAGACACTCTACCCCATACACCACTATTTAAACCTGTAAGAACAGGTTGAGCCTTTCCACTCCCTATATATTTCATCACCTTATCAGATGCACTTAATGGAACATACAATCTATCATTTCCAGCATAAGCAATCTCAATATATTCAATATCATCTTTTTTAACAACACCAAGAAACTTCCCTATACCATGATCTTCATGTACAACAAAATCACCGACAAAAACCTTTTTTAAAAGCTCTATTGAGGACTTATCTATATTCCCTCCACTACTTTCCTGTTTAAGCAAAACTTCTCCTAAAACCTCAGCATCCGTAAGAACAAAAAGCTTCCCTTTCTCATACAAAAACCCTTTCTTTAATGTATCTTCAACACTATCCTCAATCTCATATGCCCTATCAACATACTCACTCAAATTTTCCTGAGATTTGTACCTTAAAAGGTCATGAGTAAGATACCATATATAGTATCCCCTCCTTTTATAATCCTTTAAAATATTAACAGATGATTTACTTAAAGAAGTAAGAGAAAAATATGAAAGTGAACGAATACCTAAATCAGCAACATCCTCATCTACAAAAATATTAGGAACACACTGAATTATAATGAACTCCTCATTAGTTTCATTGCCAATAACTGTGGAGTAATCACTGGGGAAAATCCTTGCAAAACTCTTTCTCTCAACGACATTTCTGCTTGTAGGATCAAGAATCTTAATCTGCTCAATGACATTCCCAAAAAGTGTAAATCTAAATATATACTTAGAACTGTATGGCCAAATTAAAATATTCTCTCCTAAAATACTAATCTCACCCTCATTCCATACTCTTTCAACCACCTCATACCCAATTGACAAAAGTTTATCAACACTCCATTTATCTCCTACCTTGTACTCCTCATACAAAATTTTTTCATCCTTTTGTTCAACCATATATACACTTTTAGAAAGCTTTCTCCCAATTACTTCTGCTGCAAATTCTTCATACTCCTTTCCAACTGTAACTGCTAAATACTCATTAAGCTGTGGAGGTATAAAAATTTTTAAAAAATCTTGTGTAAATTTGCCCATAGACATGATATTTTATCAAGTAAGTGTATAATTAAAAAGTTAATTTAATATTTTTTAGTATGTATCTAGCACATGGAGCTGCATCATATATAGTAAATGAGGCTGTACAAAAGAAAAAAATTTCCAAACTAAACGACCATGAGCAGTCAATTGTTGCAATTTTAAGTATTCTCTTTGGTATCTTACCTGATATTGATCTTGTAATACTTCCATTAATCTCAACTCCTTCTTTTACTCACCACTCAACTTTTACCCACAGTATATTATTTTACCTATTTCTCTGGTTGCTATTAAACTTTTTATCCTTTGTCCTTAAAAAAATCCTAAACAAGAAAGGAAGAAAGATACTTAATGAAGAGCTTCTTAATATCATACAATACTCCTTTATTATCTCCACCCTCTCTCATCTCTTCCTTGACATACTTTTCTCTCACTCTGCTATATTTTTCCCACTTAAAAAACAGATACCAATACTAGGGAATGTAATAAAAACAAACTATTTTGCACAATACACATTTACACCACCTTTTGCCTGCGAGGCAATAATCATTCTTTTCTTCTTACTAATGCTATACAAAAAATATATAAAAGAGGGAAAGATTGCTACTAAAATATTTAAACTGCTAATAACTCTGTCCTATGTATATCTCCCATTTACAATATATATGAACTTAAATACATACAATTACTCCTCTCACTTTAGAAATGGAGAAAATATATATGATGCTGACTACGACAGAATACAAGATAGTAAAGATGCTGACACAGATAATGATGGTATAGATAATATACAAGAGGGAGATAAAGAGAAAATTGCTGAATTTGCAAAGAGAATATCAACAAACAGGTACTTTGCTTCTAACAGACAGCAAAACATTTGGGAGAATATTAAATACAATTCAGGTACATTTAATTCATACAGAATAATATCACAGGCATACTTTGAGCAAAACTTAGCAATAGAGCCTGTTCTTAAAGAGTATGAACAAAAGAAATACAACACAAATTCATACACACAGTATACCCCCTCCCCTATACTCCTTTACGAGTATCTTTCCAATGGCTACCTACACAATCTTGATACACAAGTAGAAAGCGGCAGTATATTTTTTATACTTACCGACGGTAAGATGGTAAATATGGGGATAGCTTTAGATTCAGAAACATTTGTAATTGTACTTAGTACAGATAAAAGGGTAGTAACGCACACTAAAAATGAAATACAAGAAGCTTATCCAAACTGTGTAATTAAAGCTGTAAATAGTTATTATTAAGATCCATAATACTATCCGCTATACACTTCTTTAAGAGTGCTATTTCTTTATCAGTATACGGCATCAGTACATATTCATCACCAGAAATTATCCTGCTCCCTCTATTATCTACCCCTATTCTAACTCTTAAGAATGCTTTTTCACCAAGTGCACTCTCAACACTTAAAACACCTTTATGGCTCTTAGGAGATTTCCCAAACTGTATTTTGTATCTTCCAAGTGGCATATCTAAATCATCATGAGCTAAAATATACTTATCACAGGCGAATTTATTTAAAAGCAGTTTAACTGCATTACCTGAAGTATTCATATATGTAAGAGGTTTCTGTAGTATCCCAATCAATTCCCCATCTTTTTTAATCCTACAGATTGAGGAAAGAAACATTCTCTTCTCATCACTCCAGCCATTTATCTCTAAACTACTTTCCTGTACTAGAAACTCCTTCAGCTGATTTACAAACATATATCCAGCATTATGTGGAGTATTCTCAAACTCTTTACTTGGATTCCCTAACCCTGTTACTATGAACATATGTAAGATATTTAATAATTAAACCTTCTTGTAATTTAAACATTTCTTCATTGGAAGAATCGTTTAAACTTCCTTTATGGTTATAACCAAGTATATGAAGTGTACCATGAATAATCAATCTTAAAATCTCTTCTTCAAAATCACTATCCTTAAATGATTTATACACATATGCAGGACATATATAGATCTCACTATCATCAGAAGATATATTAAAAGAAAGAACATCTGTTACTAAATCTATTCCTCTATACCGTTTATTAAGCTTTTGTATATACTTAGGCTGTACAAAAACAACATTAATATTTTCTAATTTACTTCCTTTAAATATTTTTTTGTATCCTTGTTTAACTGCCTGAATTGATAATGAAAATGAAGCTTCTGTATCTTTTAGAATCTCCCAGTTAAAGATATTTAATTTCATATTTATCTAGAAAGAAATTCTTGTACTACTTCTTTAACAACACTCCCATCTGCTTTGCCGCTAAGTTCTTTCATAACTATCCCCATTACTGCTCCCATTGATTTTAGACCCTCAGCATGAGTATCTGCTACCGCTTTTGATACAACCTTTTCTATTTCCTCTCTACCCATCAACTTAGGAAGATATGAGCTAATAACTTTTAGCTGTCTACTCTCTCTTTCAATTAAATCTTTTCTACCCATTTTAGTAAACTCTGTAATTGAATCTTTTATCTTGCTTTCTTCTTTTCTTAATACTTTTAAAATTTCTTCATCTGAGAGCTTATCACCTTTTGCAATTTCTTCATTTTTAATTGAAGCTATAGCTAATTTTAAGATGTTTGTACTATCAACATCACCTTTCTTAGATGCTTCAATCATATCTTTTCTTATAGTTTCAAGGAGAGACATTTTCCTATTGTTAACAAATTACTTTTTCCTTCTTGCAGCTGCTCTTCTTCTTCTCTTCATTTTAGCCCATTCTCTTCTCTTTTGAATTCCTTCAGTAGAAGGCTTGACTCTATATGCTTTTTCTCTATATGTTTCTAATATCTTTTCTCTCATTACTTCTCTATGAAGTCTTTTAAGAGCACTATCTATATTTTCATTAGCATGAACAATGACTGCCATTAAATATGCATATTAACTTAAAACGATTTGATTATATCATAGATCTTTACCTGTTTGCTACTTTCTTCTCGTATCTATCCCTATATTTATACTGTCTTTCTTCTATCTTGAAAGTACTATTAGGTACATTATATACCCCTACTCCAAGAATAATTAATCCAAATCCTAAAATCATTTTACCTAATGTAGTATCAAATATGCCAGTTTGCGGAACCTCGCCTTCTGGAAGCTCCTCTTGTGGTGGAGCTATCTCGCAGTCTGCTGTAATATGCGCAGTTGCTATAACATTGTCTGAGCCAATAGGTGTAAGAGTTACAACATTTGAGTAAGTGCCAAATGAATATTTTTCGATAACTACTTTATATATATATGATCTAGCTTGCCCTGCTGTAAAAGAAAGTGGGTTAGATGTATAGTTCCAAACTATTTTTCCATCACTATACTGTCCTGGTGGTGTGATTGTAGAAGTCTGAATAAAATTATTATTTACCTTTGTATCAAGTACATCTTCTATCTTCGATATCGTACCAACACCGTCTCCTGTGTTTTTCACAACTATAGTGTATGTAAGCTCTGATTTAGGTTCTTGAGTATTTTCATCTATACATTTTTCTACAACAGATTTAGTTATTTGCCAATTAGGGTTTGTCTGCTTAGGTAGAACTGTGAAAGATGTGGAGAGTGCACAAGTGGCACTTGTTACCCCTTTGCTATCCTGCCATGACATACTAACAGTATAGTTACCTGGAGATAATCTCTTATTTGCAGTGCTAAGGTTCCCTGAGATAGTAGTTTCTGTAGATGATTCCACTAATGTTATGCAATCAACAGCAGTACCTGTTGTACATACTGGAAGTGTAGTATCACCCATCTTTACAACAATGCTACTCTTCTTTATGCCATCGCTATCTTTAGCTTTTGCTGAGAATGAAATATCTGATTCATAATTAATATTACCTGTCGGTTTGGTTATCCAACTTCCGCCATCACATGAGTTTGCAGGAGCACAAATATCTTCTGCATATGGATTCTTGCATTCGTCTTTTTTACCATAACATGGATGACCTGGTTTGTACTCTTGTATAGTATATGAACCATCGCTTACATTACACATAGCTATCCATGCCGTACATGTCCCTTGTGCCTTTTTATTCACTTCTTCTTGAACACCGGCAGGGAATTTACAATTAACACCACAACCATTACTCCATGATTGACAGGTACATTTTATTACAGGAACATCGTCACAGCTTCCATATCCACCATTGTTAGAACAAAGTGATGAACAGCCAGTGGCTTCACTTCCAACAACCCACTGCCCATTACAACATTGACACCTGACGCACCCATTTTGTACTTTATTTCCACAACAACCAGATCTATTATTTCTACATTCAGCAGCTTTTCCTGGCTCTGCATACCAATCTAAACAGTTTGCACTGTAAGCAACAGTTGCAGACGAAGAACATCCACTAGGAACAGTAGCACCTGCATCACTATCTTCAGGGGATAACTGATTTGTCTGATTTACTCTCCATACTAGGTATCCCAATGACCCACATAATATAACTATTACTACTGCAAATATAACTGAATTCTTTTTTGTTAGTCTAATTGCCATTTTAATTTCTATACTTAATATTATTACCTTAAATAGTAAAAGAAATCAATACAAAATTTACATAGGAATTAAGAAAACAGAAATAAATTACTTTTTAAAAATTTTACTCTCAAATTTTACTCTGTATTTATTCTTTCTTCTCTCATCTGATTGTCCGTTAAGCAGAAATACTCTACTTGGCATACTATATACAAAACCGCCTAAAACTATTAATCCAAACCCTCCTGCTATCCTGCCTACTGTACTATCAAATACCCCTGTTTGAGGTACTGTTGGTACTGTTATTATACAGTCTGCATTTATTGTTGCTGTTGCTTGTATAGGGTCTCCACTAACAGGGGTTAATACTACAGTATTGGTATATATACCAAAATGACTTTTATCTATCATCATCTTGTATGAATACACTTTTGTTTCTCCAGGAGAAATAGTTAATGGTGAACTAAATAACCATGTAATCTTCCCCTCTAAGTAACTACCCTCTCCTGTAATATCTGTTGGCACTATTCCTGCTGTAATAATCTTTGTATCAAGGGTATCTTCTATCTTTGATATCTGACCTACTCCTGTACCTGTATTACTTACTGTTATAGTATATAACAATTCAGAGTTAGGATTCTCACTACCTTCATCTATACATTGCTTAACTACTGTTTTGGATATACTCAACCCTGGAGGCAAACATATACAAGCACTTTGATTGCATGATGTCCATGAACACTTTACTCCTGCTGGATCACCAACCTCACATTCTTCGTCATCTTTTAACTGTCCATCTCCACAGTATGGATTAACTGCACACTTACATGTACTAGAACATATCCCACTATGACCATCTTTTGTGCAAGGATCATTAGGTGGATCACACTCTTCGCCTTCTGTATTTCCTACTATGCCATCTCCACAGGAAGCATCTGATTTAACAGTAACAATTAAAAGATAATCATTAAAGTCATAATCTCCCACCCACTCCATCCAGTCTCCCCAACACTGTTGACTTACAATTTTATTACCAGAGCTTGTAGCCCAAGATATATCTGCAGAAACATTTGCAGGCACAAAAGGTGTACATATTCCTCCCTGAGGAGGACCACCAAAAGTAGTACCACAAGTCCCGTTACTAGGAGCAATCCACCCCAATGACCAATATTTATTATCATCAGAGCCTTCGCAACCTGATACAAAGCTACCACTACCATTTAAGACTTGAGAATTTACCGTAAATGTTTCCCCACCTTTTACATGTAGACCTGTATTTATAATTGCCCTCTTATCTCCATCCAAACTTTGAACATCAAAAGCTTGTCCATTAAACTCAAATGATGCGAGAAGTCCATCATCAATACTCTTGTAATACAAAACTACTTCTCCACTTACATCAGCAGGTATTGTTATCCTTGAGGGAATAGAATAACCTTTTGCCTGATCCTCCTTGGATGAGTCAGAAATGTTTTTCATGCTTTGATTGTATGGTTTTCTAGCCCAATTTGCTAAATCAGGTTTATTACCACAAGGAGGGTCACAAGGTTGAGCTGCTTCACTTTCTGTTGGTGCTGTTGTCTCAGGCTGATTTACCCTCCATACTAAGTATCCCAATGACCCACATAATATAACTATTACTACTGCAAATATAACTGAATTCTTTTTTGTTAATCTAATTGCCATATGAGCAGTTAATTTATAATTTCTTATCTTTATACTATACTACTTAAACAAACTTTTCAACTCATTAATATTAACAATATCCTTAACCATAATTAAGATAGTGAAAAGAATTAAAAAGATAAAGCTTATGTTGATAATAGCAGCCTCTACCCTTTCATCTAAATCTTTCCTTACTATTGATTCAATTAGAAGTATAAAGAATCTGCCCCCATCAAGAGCAGGAATGGGAAAAATATTTATAAGTGCGAGTGATAAAGATAAATCTGCAAGTACCCCGAGAAATGAAATTAAACCTAAAGTTCTAAAATAATCAACTATAAAATAAATTCCAACAGGTCCACTCACAGCATTTGAAAGCTCGGAATAATCACCTGTTTTCTTTGCATCAGACATTAAAGAAGAAAGTGCCTCTCCCGTTAGCTTAACAACATTAATTGAATGACTAAAACCAGAAAACACTTTGTTTTTACTATAATCAAGGTATTCATTATAGTTATAACCTGTATACACACCAAGCTTTCCATCTTCATTGATTAAAACATCAAAAGAATTGCAGTTATTATCCATATCACATGCATGTATAGAAGCTGTTTCTCCTTTTAGATTCTCCAACATATTAGTAAGTTCATCATAATCTAAAATCTCTTCACCATTTACTGAAATGATATACCCTTCTTCGTACATTCCAGAATCTTTTGCACCTCCACTTTCAGCCAGCATATATGGAATATCTGAGACCCTTTCTTTAACAATAACAGCACCTACTGGACGAATATCATCATATGCACTGCCTATTGCAAATTGCCAATTATTATTAGCAAGATACAAAGTATACAAGCATACTGCTAAGAGTATATTCATTGTTACACCTGCAAGCATAACAAACATTTGAGCAGGCTTACTTTTATTCTTTAGATTCCCCTTATCTTTCTTATTTTCTTTACTCTCACTTGGATCTCCATCACCAAGTATTTTTACATATCCTCCAAAGGGTAATGCTCTAATACTAAAATCTGTTTCATTTTTCTTTTTAGAATAAATCTTAGGACCAAATCCTACAGAGAATTCTAAAACTTTTGCTTTTACTAACTTTGCTGCTATAAAATGCCCTAACTCATGAACAAATGTTAAGACACTAATTACAACAAGAAGAAGTAAAATGTTAATAATTATGGACATAAATGTATAGAATATTTTAAATAGTCATAAGCTCCTCTTCTTTTCTTTCCTTGATTTCCTCTATCTTTGCATTACTCTCTTTCACTAATTTTTCTCCTTCCTGCCTTAATCTATCAGCTTCATCTTCTGACATTCCTGCCTTCTGCTGTTCATCAATATCTTGCATATATTTCTGTCTTACCTGCCTAACTGCTACTCTAGCATCTTCTACCCTTTCTTTCATAACTTTTACATATTCTTTTCTCCTCTCTTCTGTTAGTGTAGGTATTGTTACTCTAACATGGTCTCCTTCTGCCATTGCATTAAAACCCATATTAGCAGCTATTATCCCCTTGCATATGTTATCAGTAATTCCTTTGTCCCATGGAATTACAATTAATGACTTAGCATCAGAAGCATTTATTGTTGCGAAACTTTTAAGAGGTGATTGTGTTCCATAAGCATTTATTAATATTTCCTGTACTAATTCTGGTGTAGCTCTTCCTGTCCTTATCTGAGTAAGGTCTTCTATCAAATCATCAATACACTTATTAAGATTTACTTTAAAGCTTTCAATATCCATATATCTTTATTAAAAAGTTATATATAGATAATAATCTAAAAATTAGAATTTCTCAAGAGATATACTTTGTTTTCACATCATTTTTTTAATCCTAATTTCTCGAACATATCCCCATTATATTTGCTTACACTTCCCTGTACTTTATTCATTTGCTTAACCAGTGGAAGTGTAAAGCTGAATGTGCTCCCCTTTCCCAGCTTGCTTTTTACTTTTATCGTTCCCCCATGGGCCTTAATTAGACCAAAGGTAACAAAAAGCCCTAAGCCAGAGCCGCCAGGTCTTACAAGTGGAATATTCTTTCCCTTTTTATTTAAATATTGATTAGACCTGTAAAATTTTTTACCTATATTTTTTAAATCCTCTTTAGACATACCTATACCAGTATCAGAGATATCTATCTTTGCAAATTTCTTGTCATGGCTTACCTTTATCTTAACACCACCCTTATTAGTATATTTTATTGAATTACTTATCAAATTATCTATTATCTCATGTATTCTGATTTTATCTCCATAGACCTTTGGAAAATCTCTTACATTCTGTGGTTTATGGAACTTTATATATAACCCTTTCTCTTTGGCACTACCAATATGTGCAGAAATTCCATCCTCAAGCATATCTATCATATCAACAACTTCTTTATTAAGCTCAATGTGATTATTGTCAAGTTTTGTAGCGCTCAGAAGAACATTTATTAAAGAAATCTCTTTATCAATATTCTCCTTTATAACTTTAAGATATTCTTTATATTTTTTAACTACAGTCTTATCTTCAATTCTATTAGTCTTAAATAAATTTTCCATAAGCTGATAATAGTTCTTAACAACAGTTATTGGTGTTCTAAGTTCATGACCCATTATATCAACCATGTCATGTTCTCTTTGCCTTGCTTCATCAAGTTGCTGTACTTTCTTTTTAAGATCTTTCGTCTGCTCAGCAACTCTTGCCTCAAGTGTAGAATTAAGACTCTCAACTTCCTCATAAAGGATAGCCCTTCCCATTGCTACACTTGTATTTGCTATTATATCTTCCAAAAATTTCATATCTTCAACAGAGAATGGAGCAGAATTCCTTTTCTTACCAATCACTAAAATACCATTTAACTGCACTTTTCTATTCAGAGGGAGAATTACAGCAATACCTTCCCTTTCCATACATTGAATAATTCTATTCAATCTGTTTTTTACATCTTTTTCATTTCTTTTATTCAATTTTTTTACTTCATCTAAAACCATTACCGGATCTTCTCCTATATCCTTCCAATAATTTATTACCTGGAGAAGATCTCTTAAACCTCTTAATTCAAATCCAATTAATTTTTTATAAAGCACTTTGCTATTATCTTTATCAAAAAGGAGAATACCCACCTTTTCTAAATCTAGAAACTTCCGAACAGTATTAATCGCATATACAGCTATCTTATCCATATCAAGCTCTGTACTTGTTTGCTTAAGAAATTTACTTAAAATTTCTGCTGGATGTGACTGAGTATACACGAATTTTTTCTCAATCCAATCTTGAATAAATTTACTAAACCAAAGAAATGTAAAAGAATATATGGGAGCAATAACAAAAGAAATAAGGATAGAACCTGTTGTAAAAGGACCTTTAAAAAATGATTGTGCTATATAACTAAAGAAGAAAAAACTTAGTGCTGTAAATATGCTGATAAGCACCAAGAAGAGTATCCTCCCCAAAAGAAATCTAATTCCAAACAACCTGTGCTTTACTATTGAAAAAAACACAAAGGCAACAAAAATCAATAGAAAAGCAGGCCCATAATCAGAAAGATAAAATACATCAAAAAATACTGGAAGAATCAAATTGGTAAGTGATACTCCTATCATTGAGAATACCACTCCCAAAAGCAGATATTGCAATCGTACTTTCTCAATTCCCGTAAATTTTCTATATTTTTTAACAAATATATAAATAAATAATAGAAAAAAGATTATCAGGTGAAGTATATATACAATTATTCCAGGTCCGAATTTTATACTTGAATAACCTTCCTCCAGTGTAATATCCTCCACTATATATTTCGAGAAACCAAGAACAGCTACAATTGCTGTAAATACTGCAGAAATGTTTTCATCTCTTTTGTTAATTACAGATTCTGATTCTGGATAAACTGAAGCAAAAAGGAAAAGAATCCAAACTAATACTGTTGTAGAAACAAAGATAAAACGATTGGCAAGCAGTGCAGTTTGATAATCAGATACAACATTGGAGAAATAATTTGAAAAAATCCAGATTACTGCACATACAATAAATAGAAAGAAGTATATATTCGTCTTAGATTTCTTATCTGATCGCAGTGCAGATATACCCAAAAAAAGAAGTACAATATTTAAAAATATCAAAAACAAAAATTCCATATAAATAGATTAGCACATTTACATACCCTTATACCACTCAAACCCAGGAACATTATTAACACCTCTTAAAAATAGTGCCATATTTCTCGTTGATTCTTTCTTTTCTGCATTCTTAATACAATCTTCTATATTAATATATACAGGTGTGGACTCTGAACCAAGATATTTTACAGAAGGTCCTATCTTAGGAAGATCAAAATTAAATAAAAAACCGTTAAGAAGTCTAACCACAGAATTATCTGTTGTAGCAAGCCACTCTTCTATACCATGTAGTCTACTGTACTGTGCAGCAGCCCTTAGTAGTCCTACAGAAACTGTAGCTGGAGCATTAGGACCTTTCGCCTTAGCAAATTGAGACAATTCTGCTTTAATAGGTTTTACTTTCTCCTGCCACTGATAATCTATATGAATATCTTTATCTGAAAGGGTCGGAAGTGGAAAGTGATTAGTATCTAGACTATGGTTATCTATTATCAACCTTACAGATCCAACACACTCATTATCATTCTCAGCAAAAAATCTAATAGACTGCCAATGGTATTTATCTAAGTATATCTGTTTATTATCAACAAATCTTAAAAGGAGACCCTCTTCCATAAATTTCTCAAAAGTCTCACCATCAAGTTCATCATACAAAAGATTAAAACCATCATTTCCTACAGTATTCTCTGCTTTTAAATTAACATTAGCAAAAGGCATACCCTGCAAGTATCCTTCTCTAATATATCTATCAGTAACTACTTCTAATCTCCCAATATCCTCCTCTGGAGTTTCTACAACACCAAAGTATATTTCATTCTTCTCTTTCTCTGAGGTCTCATTCTTTTCAGAAATTTCCATAATCTTATTCTATATTATTTTATTTAAACTTTCTTGTACTCTATTTTTTCTTTGTTTAAGAGTGGGTAATACTCTAAGTAATAAAGACATCTTTTTTAAAACATTAGGATTAGATCTTCGTATTTCTGAGAATATATCAACAGAAATTATATCTTTAACATCTTCATCATTTAAAATTCTTTTAGAAGATTCCACAATAAGTGCACTTAATACAGTAGCTGTAGCTCCAAGCTGGTATGTTTTATTATCGGATGGCTTCCTATTAATCAGCTCTTCCAACTGCTCAACTGGGACTTTCAAGGGATTAATAGGACCAGTAAATGCTTCATATGTATAATTCAGAAATTCTGCATCAGAAATCAAGCCACTATCAAGGGCTTTTTTAACTTTATTAAACTCTTTGATTTTCTCTTCATTAAGCTCTCCATCTAAAGGTTCAATGTTTTCCTTATCATATCTGTAAATAACCACCATTGCGGTCCCAGCTAAATCATAACCAACAATAACTGGCTTTTTAAGTAAAGATGCCTGTTTATGGAGCTCGTAAATTATATCCAAAGCTCTAATATCAACAGCATCAACAACTATATCAGAAGATTCCACATATTCTTTTGCATTCTCTACAGTCATCCCCAAAGGTTCACTTACAATACTTGCAAACGGATTAATCATTCTTAGATTTTCTTTTGTCATTTCAGCCTTATTTTTCCCAACTTGATTTGTTGTATATCTTTGTCTGGATAAATTACTAATTTCAACAGTATCAGGATCCATTACAGTTAAATTCATTGATCCTGCCTTAATGACTTCAACCGCAGCTGGATTTCCTATACTCCCAGCACCTACTATGAGAATATTAGCCTTCTTAAATCTTTCCTGAGACTCTTGAGATATAAATGCAGAAGATGATATTGTTAGTTGTTTATAAAACTCCTCTTTTGTTATTGAAATTCCATTTATTTGTACACCAATATTCTCAGTACTTTCATCTTCTTTATTTGTTATTTCTTTTTCTGTCATGGTTTTAGTATACTATTTTATGTTTATTTCTAACACAAATATTATACTAAGAAAAGAAACAAATATCAACCTATAGTGTGACGTACTATATAAATAATGCTTATTTCCCAAATTCCCACACTAAAAATCTCCTTATTGTTATAGCTTCCCCGAATCTTGAAATAGTGTCATCAAGAAGATTCTGAATAGTTTTTGTCTCATCCTTAAACCATTTCTGCTGTAAAAGACATTTTTCTTCATAAAATTTCGACATTTTCCCCTCTATAATTTTTTCAACAATTTGTGCAGGCTTTCCCTCACTTTCTGCTTCTTTTTTAAATAATTCCTTTAATTCTTCCATTTTTTGAGAAGGGATATCTTCTTTAGAAATATATTCTGGCTTCATTGCAGCTACCTGCAAAGCAATCTCATGGGCAAATGCTCTAAACTCATCATTTCTTGCTACAAAATCAGTCTTACAAGTAACTTCTACAAGAGAGACAAGTTTCTGCTCCTTACCATGTACGTAATATTCTATTAATCCTTCCCCAACTGTATTCTCCTCCATCTCAGCAGATTCATCCCACCCTCTTTCTTTTATTAATGCAACAGCTTTCTCAAAATCTTTACCACTTTCCTCAAAAGCTATTTTACAGTGACCAATTTTAGCTCCTGTTAAATTATGAAGTCTGCTAATAACATCGCTTCTTTGATTTATATATTCTATTGCCTTCTGCATATCACCATTACTTTGAGTTAGTGCTTCTTTACAAAGACCTATCCCTGCAGATGTCTTAGCTCTTAATGTCTTTATATCTTCTATTGATATACCCATAATAGTATCTCCTAACAAAATTATTTTATTGCTTTTAGTATCTCTTCTACTGCTTTTTCACCAATACCTTTAATTGATAATAGCTGCTCCTTTTCTTTTCCTACTATATCATCCACGGTATTAATTCCGGCTTCTTTTAATGCTTTTTCTACTCTTGCAGATAAACCAAGATCTTCAATTTTCTTTGAAGAAACTTCTGCCTTAACAGCTTCTGCGGCGGCGAAATCTTCTTCAATGTTTTTTTCCTTTTTTAAGACTCTTACAACACCTGTGGTTTGAGTAGTGAGCTTACCTTCTCTCATTGCTTTCATTCTAAGTTTTTCATCTTCTTCCATTTTTTCTTGTCTTTCTTTCTCTTGTTCATATCGTAGTCTAAGATTTTCAAGGTTTGCAGTATGATTTTTTCTAAGAGAAATTAATGCTTCCGATTTCTTTCCCTGTTTAATAATATTGCCAAAAAAAGTTACATACAGTGTAATACTCTTTATTGAATCATCATTTGCAGGTATTGGATAATCTACCAGGTCAGGATCGCAGTTTGTATCTACAAGGGCAATTACAGGGATTCCTGCTTTTCTTGCTTCTCTAATAGCATTTTTTTCAACCATACTGTCAACTACAATTAAAGCTTTAGGAAGTTCATCCATAAACTTAATACCTTCATATATCTTATTAAGCCTTTCAACATTTCTCTGCATTAAAAGAATTTCCTTTTTTACTAATCCTTCTCCTCCTGAGGCTAATCTCTCTTCCATTTTTACTAACTCCTGAACACTCTTTTTCACCACATCAAAGTTTGTGAAAAGACCACCAGGCCATCTTTTAGATATGTAGAAGGCACCTGTTTCTTTTGCTATATTCTCAATAACTCCAGCAGCTTGACCCTTTGTTCCTACAATTAAGACATTTCCTGTATCTACTATACTTCCTAGTTTATCCAATGCATCAGAAAGTAGTTTTCTACTCTTTACAATATCAATAATGTGAACCCCATTTCTCACCTCATATATATATTTTTTCATTTTAGGACTCCATGAACTGCTTTTATGCCCAAAATGAGCTCCTGCTTGAAGAAATGTTAATAGGTCTGGAATTTCTGTTTTATAGCTTTTATTTTCAGTCTTAGCTTTAGGTGTTTCAACCTTTTTTAAGACTTCTTTTTTATCTTTTTCCATATGTTTTTCCTTTTATTTTAATATCTCTAAGGGTAGATATCCTCTATCCAGGAAAGATTAGAGATATATGAGATAAATTAAATACGAGTTTGATTATATATATTTATATATACTTTTTCAAGTTAAATTAAATATTTACACTTTTCCAGTCTTTTTTACCTATAACAATATGGTCTAAAAGTTGCACTCCTACCATATCAAGTCCTTTGTTAATACTCTGTGTTAAATCAACATCTTCTTTACTTGGAGTACTATCTCCTGAAGGATGATTGTGTGCAAGAATAACAAAAGCTGAATTATTAATTATAGCTGAATACACAACCTCTCTGGGGGAAAGATTCGCACAGTTAAGAGAACCCATTGCAATGCTCTCTCTGGCAATACACTCAAACCTCGAGTTAAGACAAAGTATATCAACCCTTTCTCTTTTTAAGCTACTCATGTCTTTAAGAATCTCATATGCTTCCTGAGAATTTGTAATCCTTGTACTCTCTTTATCAAAAATACCATAAATTCTCTTTCCTAGCTCAATACCACACAGCACTCTCATTGCAACAACATCACCTACTCCCTCTATCTTAACCAAATCGCTCAAATCCAAGTAGTTGTTATCCTTGACTTTCTTCTGAATACTATTCATTATAGCTCTTGATATCTGTTTAAAATCTCTCCCCCTAACACCGCTACCAACAAGCACTTCAACAAGTTCTAAATCAGAAAGTACTGATACTCCCCTTTTTTGAAGTTTCTCTCTTGGTAGCACTTAATAATATTAAAGAAAAGAGATTAAAAAATCCTTAAATTACTCTTTTTTAATATATTTACATTCAGGATATCCACTGCATCCTTTAAAAGATTTCCCCCACTTACTTCTCTTCTCAACAAGATTTCTTCCACATTCAGGACATTTTTCATTTAAGAGAAGAGGCATTGTTGTTTTACATTTGGGATAATTTTCACAAGCCCAGAATTTACCAAATTTTCCATTTTTTAGTACCATTCTTGATCCGCATTTCGGACATTTCTCAACTTTAAGATACTTATTAAAATCTAGTTCCTCATCCTCACCATTTATATCTTTCATTCCCTTACATTCTGGAAACCTTGAACAGCTAAGAAATTTCCCATATCTTCCTAATTTTATTATCATCTTAGCGCCACAAATTGGACATTTTTCATCAGAGTTTCCAAGAACAACAACATCTTCTTTTTTAACATTTTTTTCTGCTTTTTGTATATTCTCCATTAAAGGTTTATACTGACTATCTAAAAATGGAATGTACTTCTTCTTTCCCTTTGCAATTTCATCTAAGCTATCCTCTACATTAGCTGTATATTGATAATCAACCAATTGTGTGAAATTACCCTTAAGAAAATGAACAACTACTCTGCCAATATCCGTAGGAAAGAGGAATTTCCTTTCTCTCTCAACATATTTTCTGTCTAGTATTGTAGATATTATAGTTGCATATGTAGATGGTCTTCCTATCCCCAACGATTCTAGTTTCTTAACAAGAGATGCCTCTGTGTACCTTGCAGGTGGTTGTGTAAATTTTTGCTCAATCAAGAATTTCTCTTTTTTAAATATATCTCCCAATTTAATGTTAGAGATATATTGTACTGTCTCATCTTCTTTTGCTGTACCATACACTACTCTAAACCCATCAAATATTACTTTTTGTCCCTTGGTCAAAAATGTAAGCTTGTACTTAAGCTTTGCATTAGGTTGGAAATATATGTTTAAATCCTCAATAATTTCAGAATTCATCTGAGAAGATACCGCTCTTTTCCATATCAAATTGTAAAGCTTAGCTTCATCAGAAGAAAGTTTTGATGAATCAAATGAGAAGTCTGTAGGTCTTATTGCCTCATGTGCTTCTTGTGCATTCTTAGATTTATTTTTGTAATATCTCTCTTTCTCAGGTAGATACTGCTTACCATATTTATCTGCAATTACTCCTCTTATCTCTTTAATTGCCTTTTGTGCTAAATACACTGAATCTGTTCTCATGTATGTAATGTAACCGGCCTGATACAATCTTTGAGCTACGGTCATTGTCTTTTTAGCACTAAACCCCAGAACATTATTTGCAGATTGCTGAAGAGTAGATGTTGTATATGGTGGATATGGGTTCCTTCTAATTTCTTTCTTTACAATATCTACTACTTTGTATGCATAGCTATCAAGCATCTCTTCTATTTCTTTAACTTCCTGCTCTTTCTTAGGTATATATTTTTTCCCATCTTTTTTTATCAATTTTATCTTTAACTTCTCACCATTCTTACTTACCTCAACAAGAAAATCCCAAAATTCTTCCGGTTTGAATGCCTCTCTCTCTTCCTCTCGTTCTACAACAAGTCTAAGTGCCACAGATTGAACTCTGCCTGCCGAAAGCCCATACCAGATTTTTTTCCAAAGAAGCTCCGAAAGTTTATACCCATACAATCTATCCAGCACTCTTCTGGCTTTTTGGGCCTCAACAAGATTTTCATTTACAGCACTGGGTGATTTAATAGCCTGTAAGATAGCATCCTTGGTTATTTCATGGAAAGAGACTCTTTTAGCATTTTTAAGTTTAAGATACTCCTGAACATGCCAAGCAATAGCCTCTCCTTCTCTATCAGGATCCATTGCAAGATATACATTGCCTTGCTCTGGAAGTGCTCTTTTTAACTCTTGCAGAGTCTTTTTTTTGCCATGTATAACCTGATACAAAGGTTCGTATCCCTTTTCAACATCTACCCCAAGCTCACTTTTAGGCAGGTCAATCACATGACCTACTGTTGCCATAACTTTAAAGTCATCACCAAGATACCTGTTTATAGTTTTTGCCTTTGCAGGAGACTCTACAATTAACAAATTTTTATACTCTTTTGTATTTTTCATATTCGCTGTAAAAATACACAATGTTTAAATATATGTCAACAAAACCATAAATTCACTTTAATATATTAAAGTGAAAAAATCCTTAACTTAATCTGCCAATCCATTCTGTACCATCCATGTAATTATCTCCTTTATCGTTGCTACTGCATTAGCACTTGTACCACCATCTTCTAAAAGAAGAGAAAATGAGTATTTAGGATTTTCATACGGAAAGAAGCCTGTAACCCATGCATGTGTATCTTCATACTCCCCTTTCTCATTAACTTTACCAAACTCTGCAGTACCAGTTTTTGCTGCAACTGTTACACCTGTTGTAGATAATGTCCTAGCAATACCTCTTGAACCATTAACCACACTCCACATACCTTCTCTGACTATCTTTAAAGACTTGTCAGATACAACATTTTCTCTAATTACATTATATTCAATTGGAAACTCAAAACCGTTTTCATCAACAAATTTCTTACCAACATGAGGAGTATACAGTGTACCGCCGTTTGCAATTGCAGCAATCCAGTTAGACATTTGTATTGGTGTAACCAAAGTTATACCCTGCCCTATTACTGAGTTGCATGAATCTCCCTCTGGATACCATACTTCTTCAAGCCATGGGCTTATTGTTTGTGCAAGCTTTCTTTTATTTTCCGGTGAAGGAAGCCTCCCAGACATTTCACCAGGCAGATCTATTCCTGTGTACTGCCCTATACCAAATCGTTCAAGATATGGGACCAATTCGTTCATGTTCCAATCTCTAATCATTTCACAGAAGAAAATATTAGAGGACACCATTAAAGCATCAACAACATTTAAAGAGCCATATGCATGGTTTTCAAATTCTTTAAAGGGTGCTCCATTAGAGAATGTATAACCTGTTCTACTTAGGTACCTTGTGTTTTTTGTAATAACCCCTGATTCTAAGCCTGCAGTTGCCACTATTGTCTTAAATGTAGAACCTGGTGGAAGTTGAGCTGATATTGGCCTATCAAGTAAAGGATTTTGAGGGTGAGAAATAAGGCGAGAGTACTCCTCCTGTGTTATACCACTAACAAACAAATTATTATCATATGAAGGATAACTTACTATTGAGAGAATTTCTCCGCTATTTACATCTTCAATAACTACAGCTCCTCCTGCTGCATCATATTTCTTTACTGATTTACCTAATATCTCATAAACTTTCTTTTGCACATCTCCATTTATAGTTAAATACAAATTTTTCCCTGATACAGGTTCACTTACTTTATACGGTTGCTGAGAAATACTTCGACCATATACATCTACTTCTTCTGCCAGTTTACCATCTGTTCCATGTAACTGTTGCTCATATGACCTTTCCACTCCAGTTTTTCCAACAATACTACCCATAGAAAGCCAAGAGAACTCCTGTAAATCCTTTTCTGAAGCTTGTGATGTATATCCTAACACATGACTAAAAGCTTCTCCTGATGTATAACTTCTTTTACTTCCGTCATCAATAACAATACCTACAAGTTCTTCTTTCTTCGCTTTTATTTTTATAACTTGGTCATTATTAACATCACTTGCAAGTAATATCTTATTTGCATATTTATCTTTTTCAAGCACACTATAAACCATTTCTATAAGTGAAGAATACTCACTATTATCTCCCTTCTTCCAATTATCTCCTAAAATACCCCCAAGGGTATTAAGAACCTTTTCTAGCTTAGCATCATTAAGACCCTCTTTTTCCTTAAAACTATCTAACAAGACATATACATCCACAGAGGCGATATTCTCTACAAGTTTTTTACCTGTTGAGTCAAATATCACCCCACGGAATGCTTCTATTGGTGTTATCCTCACCTTGTTTGTTTTTGATCTCTCAAGCATTAGTCTGCCTTCTACAACCTGAAGTTTGACAAGATTAAAAATAAGAAGACCAAATATTAAGCAAAAAAACAAGAATGTATACAAAAAATTCCATGAAGATACATGCTCTTCTTTGTTTGAATGAAGAAATCTCTTAACAATTTTCTCTTTTTCCACCCGTTTAGAACTATCTTTATTTTTTACATTCAAAACAGGCTTGTTAAGCTTCTTTCTCTCTAATTTTTTATCAAACACTATTTTATTCATACCTATATATATTAGCTTAATCTTATTCTTTCTGCTGAACTGTCTTCTCTCACATATTTCAGAAAATGACTTATAACTGCACACATACAAACAGAGATTACAGAGTTTACAAAGAAACTCAACCACGGCAAAGCAAGCATATTGGGAAAACTTCCATCTTGTAATAGCGAGTTGGCAGTAGGAAGAAGTATATAGTAAAGGAAGATGAAAAGGAAAATAGAAACATAATTAAATGTACTATCTCTTGGAATAACAACATTCAGAAAATCATAAAAGAGCATAAGTAATGCTAAAACAAGAAGATGAGTACCCAGCGGAGTGTGCATTACACTATCCAGAATAATAGAAAAAATTGCTGTAAAGATATATAGGGAACTGTCTTTTATTCTCCCTTTCATAGAAATAACTATGATTATAAATAGTGAGAATGAAAATACCCTCAACAAAAAACTCTCTAGAAAAAGCAAGAAAAAACATAAAATTGTAAGTAAAAGCCATTTAATTATTTCCATTCTGTCTTATAAAAACAGTTAAAATACTATAGTAATCAAATACTCCAATAACTTCTCCACTTTTATATGTTGAAGCAGGATTGCTAGACACATTAACAAGTATTCCAAGAACCAATACATCCCCAACCCTATCATCTCTTATAAGGACAAGGTCTCCCTCTTCGACATTAGAATTAATCCCCATATTCTCAATTGTTATTTTGTCCAAATCTCCTGTTACAACTCCTGTTGATTTAATTAATGCATCTATTTTTTCTTCTTTATTCCAATCTACTGTTGATGGCATAATTATCACTTCAAAACTGCTAGATTTACTCAGCGGCAGTCTTACTAAAGAGGTATTCATCCCTACATCTGAAACAGTACCTATGTATACTTTTCCTAAAACCACAATATCTCCACGACCTACTCCATCTTCACTGCCTCGATTAATAACTATCTTTCCATCTTCTGTATTATTAAGAATTTTTGC
>CAZQHF010000005.1:1182-6199 GCA_964593535.1 uncultured Candidatus Saccharibacteria bacterium | reverse complement strand
AGGACAAGAATTACTGCAAAAAGCAGATAAAAGAAAGCACTATAGTTTTTTAACTCTCTTTTTATCTTCATTTTTTATCTTTAAAGAATCTCTTCCCAAGATTTTTGTACTCTTTGTAGCAAATCAATATGATCAAGCATCTTTGCTGTTCCCTTTGCCACCGCTGCCATAGGCTCATCAACTATATTTATTGGCATATTAAGCTCCTCTCTCCAATATTTATCAAGCCCTCTTATAAGAGCACCGCCACCTGCAACAAATATCCCATCATTAAAAATGTCTTTAAGAAGTTCAGGAGGAGTATCTTCAATTGCATCTTTTACTGCTTCTGTAATCTGACTTAAAGATACACTAATTGCTTCTCTAACCTCAGCACTACTAAGTTTTATTGATTTAGGCAAACCTGCAAGGAGGTCCCTCCCTTGTATAACTACTTCTTTCTCTTCCTTAAGAGGTGCCGCAGATCCAATCTCAATCTTTATATCCTCAGCACTTCTTTCACCAATAAGAATGTTGTATTTATCTCTTACATAGTCAATTATATCCTGATTCATTTCATCTCCAGCAACCCTTATAGTATTATCAATAACTATATCCCCCAAAGAAAGAACCGCAATACCTGTAGTTCCGCCACCAATATCGACAACCATACTTCCAGATGCTTCTTCAATTGGAAGACCTATTCCTATCGCTGCTGCCATTGACTCCTCTACAATAAACACCTCTCTAGCACCAGCAGTTTTTGCTGCATCAATTACAGCCTGCCTTTCTACCTCAGTAACAGAGGAAGGAACACCTACAACTACTCTTGGTCTTGGAATTTTAAAACCTTTAATATAATTAGAATGAGCACTTTTAATAAAATGATGTATCATTGCCTGAGTAGTATCAAAATCTGAAATAACCCCGTCTTTAAGAGGTCTTACTGCCACTATATTTGCAGGAGTTCTACCAATCATTTCCCTTGCACTCTGCCCTACTGCAAGCACCTGTTTAGTTCTTTTATCAACAGCAACAACAGAAGGCTCAGATACTACAATACCTTCTCCTCTTAAATATACCATTGTATTTGCAGTACCTAAATCCATACCTAAATCATATGAAAGCATTTCCCAAATTGAATCAACAATATTCATATCAAAAGTATATCATCTTAATCAGATGATTTTACCACTAATGCACACTCTATACGAGGAATTTTTATAATCACTCTACTCCTGTGCTTCTTTTTGAAGCCTTTTATAGCATTTCATACATACATAAATCTGCTCAGAACCATTATCTGTATCCACTTTTACCTTCCTAATATTAGGTTTAAAAGCTCTTTTACTCTTAGGTGCCTTAAATCTCCACCCTATTGAGTGATGATGCTGTATTCTTTTTCCTGCGACAGTAGATTTTCCACATAATTCACAAATTTTTGCCATATATTTGTTTGAACAATTATTAACCAGATGATATTATCAAAAAGATTAATATTTATCAAGTTTAAGAATATGTTTTCATTGTCACCCGAATTTTTGTACTGGATTATGGTTGCTGTACCAGGAATACTAATAGCTTCTACTGTACACGAATATGCACATGGATATGCTGCATACCAGCTTGGAGATGCCACTGCAAAAGCAGAAGGAAGACTCACATTAAATCCACTAAAACATATTGATCCCATTGGTGCACTATCTATGCTTCTTTTTAGATTCGGATGGAGTAAACCTGTACCTATAAATGAATACAATTTTGAAAAGAGAGAGCTTTACACAGCTCTTACGGCCCTTGCAGGTCCAGTTTCAAACTTCATACTTGCGGTTTTAGCTGGAGCAGTTAATCATTTTTTAGTAAAAGACCCCCAATCACTTATAGCATTTCTACTATATACATTCGCAACTATAAACATATCTTTAGCCATTTTCAACTTAATTCCAATCCCACCTCTTGATGGACATAAAATAGTAAGAGGTTTTCTGCCAGGAAAGCTCAAATATTATTGGGAGGGACTTGAAAAATACTCCTTAATCTTAATACTGCTATTAATATTACCTTTTTCACCCCTGCAAGATATTGTATTTTCTTTTATTGGAAATACACTTTCAACAATATTAAAATTACTTAGTTTTTAATCTTTGATTCCATACTCAAAATATTGTAGAATATATTGTCCCAGTTGGGCATGGAGGTTTGTAGCTCTACAAGCAAGAGCATGGAATTCCAAAATCGCTTAGGCTCTTGAGCTTAAGTTGAGGAACTCCACTTCATTATGAAGGGCTCTACAATCCCTCTTCCAACCGGGACACTTTTATTGACTATATTTCTCATATATATTAAACTTGCACCTGTACAAGAGCCGAAGTAGCTCAGTTGGTCAGAGCAACTGTTTTGTAAACAGTAGGTCGAGAGTTCGAATCTCTCCTTCGGCTTATATGCAGAGGTGGCGGAGCGGTCAAACGCATCGGACTGTAAATCCGACTCCTTCGGGATACACTGGTTCAAATCCAGTCCTCTGCATTTCTCTTTTCACTAATATATATTATAATTTGAAACATGCTGGATTAGCTCAGTTGGTTAGAGCACATTCATGGTAAGAATGAGGTCCTGAGTTCGACTCTCAGATCCAGCTTTTATAATTTCCTTACATATTTGACCTATTTCCAATATTTCAATATAATAACCTGTATTTCCCATATATAGTCTCATTCTTAATTTAGGAAGCAAGAAAATGGCAAAAGAAAAAAGAGAAATAATAGCATTAAAATGTAAAGAGTGTAATCAAAAAAATTACACTGTATACAAAAGCAAAAACTTAAAAGAAAAACTTGAAAAGAAAAAGTATTGCAAGTATTGTCAAAAGCATACTATGCATGTGGAGACCAAAGTAAAATAATTAGTGCTGTTTAACAGTGAGGGCCCATAGTTTCAACTGGTAAAACAGCGGTCTCCAAAACCGTAGTCCTCCGTTCGAATCGGAGTGGGCCTGTTTAAAAGATATATATGAAAAACATATTTAAAGATATAATAAACGAGTATAAGCAGACAAAGAAATTAACTTTTAAGGAGTTAATCACACTTACTGCATATACATTAATCTTTTGTGGTATAATCGCACTCATAATTCTTGGAGCAGATCTACTCTTCCAGTGGGGATTAGCACAGTTCCTTAAGATATAATTAAAATATAAATGGTCAAAGACAAAAAAGAAAAAACAAATCCTAAGGCTAAGTGGTATGTATTAAACATTAGAACAGGATATGAAAACAGTATTAAAAAAGAGCTTCAGCAAAGAATAGAAGCTACTGGCATGCAGGATAAAATTTTAGATATCCTAATACCAACACAAAAGAAGATTATTGTTAAAAAAGGAAAGCAGGATATTATGGATGACAAGCTTTTTCCAGGCTATGTTCTTATTAAAATGGAGCTTACTCCTCAGACATGGGATATAGTTAAAAATACAGAAGGTGTAAGAGGATTTGTAAAGACAGATAAATATCCAAGACCACTACCTGAAAGTGAAGTAAAAGCCATAATGAAATTTATGGAGGTTGAACAGCCTTCATATCAAAGTTCTTTCAGTGTGGGAGAAGCTGTGAAGATTACAGATGGAGCATTTGCTGATTTTATAGGCAGTATACAAGAAATAGATAATACAAAAGGAAAAGTAAAAGTTTTAATATCTTTCCTAGGAAGAGAGGCTCCTGTAGAATTAGACTTCTCACAGATTACTAAACTTTAATTTTTATTAACCATATGGCAAAACCAATAAAAGCAATAATTAAGATAACAATACCTGCTGGACAAGCTACGCCAGCTCCTCCAATAGGACCTACACTCGCACCATATGGAATATCAACACAAGAGTTCTGTTCTCAGTTCAATGAAAGAACAAAAGAGGGACAAGGGATATTAACACCTGTTGTAATTACAATATATGATGATAGATCTTTTGACTTCATAACCAAAACTCCTCCAACTTCTGAATTAATAAGAAGGGAATTAAAAATAAAGAAAGGATCTGAAAGACCTAATCTTGATAAGGTAGGAAAACTAACAAAAGAGCAAATTCAAAAGATTGTAGAAATTAAAATGCCCGATTTAAATACAACAGACCCAGAGCAAGCAGCAAAGATAATTGCAGGTACTGCAAAACAAATGGGTATTGAAACAGAAATATAATGTTTAAATATTAAAATAATGAAAAAAGGAAAGAAATATATAAAAGTAAGTAAAGATTTAGATAGAACAAAGTCCTACTCTATACAAGAGGGCATTAAAGAGGGAAAGAAAGCCTCTTACAGTAAGTTTGTAGGTAGTCTAGAAACACATTTCGACATTATAATTCCTAAAGATAGAGACCCTAAATCAATTAAAGGTGCAGTATCATTCCCCCACTCTATAAGCGACAAGAGTGTTACAGTAGCTGCTTTTGTAACTCCTGATAAAGAGAAAGAAGCTAAAGAGGCAGGTGCAGATTTTGTTGGGTTAGATTCTTTAATTAAAGATATTAAAGAAGGAAAAATCTCATTTGACGTTGCAGTAGCTACTCCAGCTGTAATGCCTAAAATTGCAGTACTAGGAAAAGAGCTGGGTCCTAAGGGTTTAATGCCTAACCCTAAGAATGGTACAGTAACAGAGGATATAGCCTCTGCTATTAAAGAATACAAAAAAGGAAAACAAACATTTGCCTGTGATTCATCTGGTGTTATACATATTAAAATTGGAAAATTAGATATGGAAGATGAAAAATTAATAGAAAATCTACATAGTGCAGTATCAGCAATAGAGGAAGTATTAGGAAAACCATATAACCAGGTAATAAAAAGATTACATATTGCCCCAACAATGGGTCCTAGCTTTAAGATAGATTATAAAAAGGAAGAATAATTTCTTCTTACTTCCCGCAATTGTTAATAGAAGTACCATCAGCACTCAACAAACTGACATTTTTATGATATAACAATTACTTGACAGACTAATATTTGTCTATTTTTGCTCTTAAAAAGGAGAGAAAAAATGTACAAA
>CAZQHF010000005.1:0-1082 GCA_964593535.1 uncultured Candidatus Saccharibacteria bacterium | reverse complement strand
GTAGATTACCTAAATTAGTATATGTATATACTAAACAAAGTATCACTACTCCATCCTCTCTTGACCTTTCCTTATTTGTAATATATAATCCTAAGCATATTTATCAAAGAAACATGGTACAAAGATAAATCCATGAGAGATAAATATTAATTCAAAATTAATTAAATAAATATACAGATGTCTAAAACTCGTACACAAAAAGAAGAGTTACTTAAGGTGTATAAAGAAATGATAAAAAATAGTTCTGGGTATATCTTAGTAAGCTCAGATAACATAGATACAGCAACCATAACTACACTCAAAAGAGATTTAAGAAATGTAAACTCCAGCTATACTGTGATTAAGAATAATATATTTAAAATCGCTTTACAGGAAAGTAATCAACCATTACAGTTACAAGAATTTGATGGAGCTACTGGAGTAATATTCTTTCAAGAAGATCCTACACAACCTGCAAAATTAATAAAGAAGATACAGAAAGATATGGAGTTATTAAATCCTAAATGTGGAGTATATGAACAAGAATTCCTTACATCACAAAGAGTTATGCAATTAGCAGACATACCTTCAAGAGAAGTACTACTTTCCAATCTTGTAGCTACAATAAACGCACCATTAACAGGATTTATGAATGCAATTACTGGAAATATAAGAAGCTTTACCATTCTTTTGAATGGTATTTCTGAAAAGAAAGCTAATATTAATTAAATTATTTAACATATATTAAAATGGCAGAAGAGAAAAAAGATCTTCCAAAATTAAGTGAGAATGCACAGAAAGTTATTGAAATGGTCGAAAAAATGACTGTTTTAGAACTTGCAGACTTAGTTAAAGTAATGGAAGAAAAATTTGGAGTTAGTGCAGTAGCACCAGTTGCAGTAGCAGCTCCAGCAGCAGAAGCAGCACCTGAGGAAGTGGAGAAATCCGTATTTAATATAGTCCTCAAAGATGCAGGCACAAACAAAATAGGTGTAATCAAAGTTGTAAGAGAGATTACAGAACTTGGTCTTAAAGAGGCTAAGGACCTTGTAGAAGCTGCTCCTAAGGTTGTAAAAGAAGGAGTAAAGAAAGAGGATGCAGAG
>CAZQHF010000004.1:7130-36269 GCA_964593535.1 uncultured Candidatus Saccharibacteria bacterium | reverse complement strand
ATAATGGAAGAAAACAGATTAAAAGAGATATCTGATATTAAAGGAGATTATAAACTAGCGGGATGGGGAAATCAGATTAGAAACTATATATTGCACCCATACAAGCTTGTAAAAGACCTTAGAACTGGGGTAGAAAGCAGTGATCCGCAAAGTGCTCTTGATGGAAACATAGAACAGTTCCTTGAAGCCCAGTTAAGAATACAGTAAGATATAGGTGTATAGTTTCATATACATTAAAACTGCTCATGATAATATTCGATACTGTAACAAAGAAATATAAAGAGAATATAACAGCACTTCAAGATGTTTCATTTCGGGTAGACCAAGGTGAGTTTACTTTTATAATAGGTCCTTCTGGTGCAGGGAAATCTACAATAATGAAACTACTCATAAAAGAAGAGGTCCCTACTGCTGGTACTATTTTCTTTAATGACATTGAAGTTCCAAGATTAAATAGACGATTACTTCCAGCATACAGACAAAGATTAGGTGTGGTGTTTCAAGATATTAAACTCCTTAATACAAAAACTTTAGAAGAAAACATCGCATTTGCCCTAGAAATTCTTGATAAAAGTAGTAAAGAGATAAAAGATACAACAGATTATCTCCTAGACCTTGTTGGTTTAAGAGACAGAAGAGATCTGTTCCCTTACGAGCTCTCAGGTGGAGAACAGCAAAGAGGTGCAATTGCAAGAGCATTAGCTAATAAACCAGATTTGTTTATTGCAGATGAACCAACAGGAAACCTTGATGTAGACAATGCTATGCAGATTTTGGATATATTAAAAACTATTAACAAAACAGGGACTACAGTACTTGTTATCTCTCATGACCTCAATCTTATAAACAGAGCAAAGGACAGAGTTATAAATATAAAAGATGGAAAGTTAAATTCTGATACAGGAGCTAAAGAGATTATTATTCCCAAGCCAGCACAAATACAGAAAGAGGAAGTTAAAGAAAAGAAAAACACAGAGCTATCACCTGAATTTGACAAACTAAGCAAATCATTAAAAGAAAAACTTAAAAAATATGCAATAAAGACCCCAGATATATTATTAAACATTACAACAGATGAATTAAAAAATATGAACTTAAGCAAGAAAGAAAACAGAGAACTTGCAAATTTTATTAAGAAATACTTAAATAAAAAAAGCAATGAGTAACACAAGAATACTTTCAGTAACAAAAAAGAATATAAAAAGAAACAAATGGCTTACAGTCTCTACAATACTTGTAACAACTATAGTATTTACACTTGCATCTGTATTTGTTTCAATTTCAATTCTTCTTTCAAAAACTATTGATTACTATGAACAAAGAGCTCAGGTAATTATTTTCTTTAAGAAAGGAACTCCAGAAGAAGATATATTCAAATTTAAAAATCAATTAGATAATCCTGAATTAATAGAAGAAATAGATTATATATCACAAGAAGAGGCTTTAGAGGTTTACAGAGAAGATTTTGCAGATGATCCTGACTTAATCTCAACAGTAACAGCTGATTCTCTCCCAGCAAGTTTAGAGATAAGGGCAAAGAATATTGATGCCCTTATAACCATAATTGATAATATTAATAATGCAAGAGAGATAAATCCAAATGTTGATGATGTTATGTACTTCGAAGATGTTGTTAATAACATAAAGACACTATCAAGGATAATTAACATAGGAGGGATGATTTTAATTACTACAATGACAATAGTTACAATTGCTTTAATCAGGGTAACAATAGGATTTAATATTAAAGTTCATCAAGAAGAAATAGAAATAATGCAACTTGTAGGAAGTTCTGACAAGTTTATAAAAACACCATTTCTTCTAGAAGGGACTTTCTACGGTATTACTGGTGGTTTCTTATCCTCTTTAATTGTTCTTATACCTTGGTATGTTACAAATATATATTCAAGTGGTACAGATTTTTCAATATGGATAACTCAGATGTTTAATGATATTAATTTAGAATATATTTTGAAACCTAACTTTACCTTTATTCTTGTATTCATATTAATTCATATATTAGTTGGATCTTTAATAGGGCTCTTAAGTAGTTTAAGTGCTGTTAAAAAATATTTAAAAGAAGAATGAGAAAGACATTACAAAGAATTATAACAATAATAACGATAATGGCTGTATTTTTAATAATACCTACAGCCACAAAAGCTGCAGATAAATGTCCAGAGAGTATGCCTCCAGCAGACAGGTATGTGTGCCTTCAAAAAGAGTTAAGCAAACTTGAAAGTAGTCAAGGATTTTTACAAAAGAAACTTAAAAATGAGGAATATCAACAGCTATCTTTAAATGAAAAAATTAAATATATTGATTCTCAAATAGCTCAGACTCAAAATGTTATAGAAGTTTTAGGAATTGAAATAGAAGCAAAAGATATAGAAATAAATATTCTTACCGAACAGGTAAATGAAAAGGAAAATGACCTTAGTACATTAAGGCAGGAGATAATTGTACTTGAGCAAACAGTTGGAGAAAGAGTTGTTCAATCATATAAATATTCATATGTGGGACCTTTTGAGGTATTACTTGATTTTAGGGGTTTTGACAATGTTATAAGAAAATTAAAATATCTGCTTGAGACAAGAACAAACGATAAGAACTCCCTTGCAGCATATACTGATAAAAAAGATTTACTTGAAAAAGAACAAGCTGTACTAACAGCTCAGCAAATTGCACTACAAAATAAGAGAACAGAGGTAGAGGAAGAGAAACACAGGCTTGCAGAAGAGAAAAAGTATCTTGATGAACAAAAGGCTGAAAAACAGAGACTTCTAGCAGAATCACAAAGGAGAGAGGAAGCATATAGAAAAGAGATAGCAGAAACAACTGCAATGATATCTCAGATTGATGAAATGATTTCTGATGTGGTAATTCAACTATTTAACACAAAGCAATTAGGAAACGGGTCAGAGGTAAAGGCTGGGAAAGAAATAGGCCTTCAAGGGCATACAGGATGTGCATTTGGTTCACATTTACATTTTGAAATTCGTAATAAAAATGATGTTAAACAAAATCCTTCCCTATATTTAGGTGGCGGAGGATACTGGTCATTAGTAACATCAGCTAAATATCTTGCACCTATGAGCGGAGCAAGAATTACACAAATCTACAAGACATCCCACAGAGCATGGGATATGGTAAGCATGACACAGGGAGATCAAAGCGGGTCAACATATACAGTTGCTTCAGGTATATGTGCAAATGTAGACAATTATATTAGAAGTAGCGGAAGAAACTGGGCATACCTCACCGGTGAAGGAGCTTCTATATATGCAATCGCAGATGGAACTGTATACTATGGTATATACAAAACAAATCTTCCAGAGTATCCCTGTAAATATGCTCTACTCGTCCACGATGATGGAAATAAGTCCTTCTATTTACATTTAAAATAACCCCCTTTGATAAATATACAAATTTCTGCTAAACTTACTAAACTTAACTATAAGCCAAATTAATTTAATCTAAATATATAAATGGCAAAGATAAAAATTAAGAAAGCTGCTCCTGTAAAAACAATAGAAAAAAAAGTGTCAAAAGCAGTTAAAGTACCAGCTGTAAAGATAAAGAAACCAAATGTTAAATTCCAAAAACCAGATATTAAAAAAATATCATCTTCAAAAGGATTTAAAATATTTCTAACAGTACTTGGTGTGATAGTACTTTTTATTTTAATAGACTTATTTGTTCAATATCTAAATAACGGATATAGTGTAGCTGTTGTAGAAGGAAAAAGAATTCCAAGAAGTGAATACATTAAAGAGTTAGAAACAGCATATGGGGCAACAGTTGTTGATCAGTTAATTGATGAAGAGATTATTAAAATAGAGGCAGAGAAAGCAGTAGTAGAAGCAACAGAGGAGGAAGTAAACAAACAATTAGATCAGATAATAGAAAGTGTAGGAGGGAAAGAGGTATATAAAACAGTATTACAGCAGAATAATATAGATGAAGAGGGGTTAAAAGATCAGATTACATTAAGTATACTAGAAAATAAAGTATTGGGCCCTACTGTTGAATATAATGAAGATGATCTAAAATCATTTTTTAATCAGTATAGTGCACAGCTCTTCCCTACAGAAACAGAAGCTTTAGAAGAGGGAGAGAAACTTGATTATGAACAATACAAAGATCAAGTAAAGCAAAGATATATTGAACAAAAGGTTTATGAAAATGAAGGTGCATGGTTAGAAGGTCTAAGAAGTCAGTACAAAATACAAAATAATGTAACAAATAAACCTAAGTATGGTGTATTAAGTGCTACAATTAATATTGTAAAAAACCTCTTTAACGAAGCAAATAGTAATCAAATTGAAGATACACAGCCAACTGAAAGTAAATAAATCACTCAGTTTATTAAGCATAAATAAAGATATTAAAAGGGAAGTAAATCTTCCCTTTTTCTTAAATCTCAGAATCAGGAGGCTCTACAAGTCCATATCCGCCTCTCTTTCTTCTGTATATCATAGATATTTTACCTGTCTTTTTATTCTTAAATAGAAATTGATCATATCCTAGAAGCTCCATTCTCTCTATTGCTTCAGCCTCTTCTAAGGGACTTATACTATCTAATTTCTTTCTTACAGTAATAGTTGGTACATACCCTATATACTGATCCCCTATTTCAGGAAGATTCTCATCTATATTCTCTGATTCAAGCAACTTCCACGAACTCTTTCCTTCCCAATAAGCTTTTTTATCATAATATCTATTTAATCTTCTAGCTAAAGTATCTGATGCTTCATCAATAATGGCATACATACTCTTCCCCTCTACTTCTACTCTTACAACACTATTAGGAACTGATACATTCATATTTATTCTAAAATCATTATCTACTCCTCTTTGACTAATATACTGCTTTAATGTAACACTCATACTTGTAGCCTCTTGTAAAAGATGATCATATTTCCCTATTTTATCTAATACATATTTCTTTAGTGACTCTGTTGGTTCCATTTCTATAAACTTAATTTGTATTTCATTTATTTTCATTTATGAATACCTTATTAATTTATATATATTTCATTTTACACTATACCCCTTAAAATATCTTTACAATATTTTATAGAAAACATAAAATCCATAAGTTTAGTGTTTATTAATATTAATATATGGTTTGCATATATTAAAGGAAGAGATATATAATATGAAGTGTATTCCGCGATAGCTCAATAGGTAGAGCGAACGGCTGTTAACCGTTTGGTTCCAGGTTCGAGTCCTGGTCGCGGAGCCAATCATGACTACCTTGTGATTTTAGTATTACATCAAATGGCTTTATCAAGTCATAGCTTAGCTTTTTCTCATCCAGAGTTAGGTTCTGAAGTGTAAGATTGATAATTTGTCTCTTTTGTTCCATTTCAGAACTTTCAAATAACTCCCCTGCTCTCTGTGCTAAAGAAAGTATTGATTCTGCAAGGATATAATATTCTTCATCTGCTTTACTAAGTTGTTCAATTTTTCTTTGAATTTTCTTAATCTCTTCTTGGTAGTTGTTCTTCCTTTCTGTATATTCACTATCAGTAATTCTTTTAGAAATATCAAGTGGCTGAAGATTTATAGTATTGTAGCTCTTAATTCTTCGTAGATTTTAGGATATTCATATTCTAATTGTTTAAATGCAACCCTGTCAGAACAACAATACTGATTGGTGATATCTTTCATTATAGCCTTAAATTCTACAATACCAATATTCTTACTCCCCCCAAGATTCTCTATTAGGGAATCAATCTTGCAACGAAAAGATGCCTGTGGTATCAGGGTGTACCCTGCAAAAATGTGTGCTTGAATTTCTATCCTCTTCTCTTCTTCTGGAGTGATAGATTTTCTAAAATCAAAATATTCTTCTTCAGATGATATGTTTTGGCTCTTAATAAAGCTTCCATGTAAAATATAATGCCCAAATTCATGTGCTAATGTATACCTAGCTCTGGTCTCGTCATTCATATAAATATCACTGTCTATAACAATCTTATCAGCACCATTGGTGGTAATATAGCTTTCAATACCATAGGTTCTTTTTAAATCCTTATGTGTAATAATATTTATTCCATTTAGAAATAAGAGGTTTTCTATCTCTACTGGTAGTGAAAGATCCGTCTCATATTGAGGTATGAAATTATTTACGACATCTATAATCTGATTATTCTTTAGAAATCTAATCCTCTGTCGGCTCATTTTCATCCCTAAGTTCTGAAATTAGTTGTAAAACCTTTTCCTTAGGGACATTATTATTTTTTGAAGCCCTTAGAAGAGCAGGTAGTAAATGTAAGTTTTTCTCAAACGAACTTTTTATATCTTCTGGAAACTCATTTCTACTAATACTTGCTAAATCAAAGAATGTAACCCACTCTTCAGAATTTTCTTCAATGGAGAGAGCTTTTGCGATACCTCTTAATGTTTCATTCTTCTGCGGAGCAGGTATAATTTCATTCTCAAGTCTGCTAATGTATGCAGAATCAAGTCCAAACCTCTTACAAAATTCCCTTAATGTATAACCCTGTGCAATTCTTCTACTTTGTATATAAGTACCAAAGTTTTTATCCATTCCATTTTTCATAAAAGTTATTGATAATAAGTATTATACAATATGTTGTACAACAAATACAACACCTTTGCAATACCCTATAAATATTCCAAATTAAGTAATTATCTCACAATACCTAAATCAATATTAAAACTGTATTTCAAGTTCATAAATATGTCATATACGGGAAGTTTTTTATCTCCCAAACATACCAGAGATTCTCTTATCATCATCTAATACATATATCTTCTTATTTTTAATTACACTTCTTAAAAAAATATATAACAGTTTTGGTGTTTGTTTTCTTTTATACAAAGATATCCCATTTAAATAGAGATAAATATTTTTAAAAGATAGTAAATTAGAAATACTTACATCATGAAAATGAATGTTGATATATTCTTCCATATCATCCTTTCCTACTATTTCATCAAAAGAATATACTTCAGGGAATTTAATATCCTTACTATTTCTGTTAGTTAAAAGTATTTTAATAGCATTAGGTGATTTTTTTACTAATTCGTTATACTTTTCTAAACCAGAATGAAGCAATTCTGACTTACCTGTAATAGAGTTATCTTTTACCAATGTATCATCTAAATCAAAATATACGAAATCATACATAGATTGATAATAACTTTTTATAAAGTGCAAAGTCAATTTCAATATTGAGCTTCATACTTAAGAATATGCTATATACACAAAGTCCATTTGATATAGTATTAAAAATATTGATATTCCTATTTATAAAAACCATTACCCCTATTACTTTTTTATATACCCCTTGATATCTTAAATACAACCCTATACACTAACCCATATGCTTAAAACAGATGTACAAGAGCCACTCTTTGATTTAGAACCATCACAAAAAGAAAATAAAGAAACAATAACAGGAAATAGATTATCCCCCTCTAAATTAGAAAAACTCTCCATAATACATGAGATATATGAGAAATCAGATAATGAATTATCATTTCTATTAGAAATGACAAAAACTGAAAAACAACCAAGTAAAGAAGAAATACTTGAAAATGCAAAATGTTCAATATATGGAATACAAGTACATAATCTAATATACTTTGCTCAAATATTTGAAAGAGCAAAAGCTTTAGATAGAAAACCTAAAGAAACTGACATTAGAAATACCTTTGTGTATAGAGATGAACCATTTTATAAAACAATGGCACAGCTTCTATCATTAACAGATTATAACTCACCTAATCCATCCCTATCCTTTTGGAATGAATGGAGAATGAGAGGACAAGATTTTAATCCAAAAGATAACTCCTCATATATTATTAAACCAAATGAAATACAAGAAATATGGGAAAATACCCCTGTACCACTAAAAGACATACACCAATTATATGAAAAGATAAATGAACAAGATGAGAAAAAATTTAATCCTCATGAGACACTCCTTATTAATGAGGTAACAACTATTACAAACATATATTTTCCTAACTCAAATTTACAAGTACCATCCGTAATTGATGAAATTGTAATACCTAAAAATTTTCCTCAACAACCAATACAAATAATAGATTACAAAACAGGAAAACAGTTTAAAGAACCAAGTATTGCAGAAAAGAGACAGGCATTTTTAATGATTATAGCAGTATACACAAATATCTTTAATAAAGCTGGAGGTATCACTTTTGGTACAAATTACTGGGAACTAGCACATAACACATACGAATTTCCAACCTTTAAAAAAAGAAGCTTAAGAGTTTTACCTGTCGGCTCTATATACGCAGAAGATCTAATTAAAGATATAGATACTATTAATAACTGTATAGCATTTTCATATATTGATCCACTTACTCAAAGACATATAGACTTTACACCAAAAGATACTGGTACAGAAACACAAGAAGAAATGGCAGAAACTCTTTACTACCTTAACTCTTTAAACAATTTTTACAGTAAGTATAAAGAGGTGCTAGGACCAAGGCTTAGGAGCAATGACTCTCTTTATCACCTCCCTACTCTGTCAAAAGAATTAATTCGGCAAACTCCTTCTGCATACCAACCATATTTAATTTAACTATTGATTCCTCTTTGGAAGAAGATTCCTGGGATGGAGAAGACGATGATAATGATTTATATGATGAATTAAATGAAATTATAAATAAAGAGACTTTAGATGATTAAAAGGATACAAAAGCAATAACAGAGAGAATAACAAAAATTCCAAAAACAGTACTCATCCTTTGAAATATTAAACTTCTAGCATCTTTCTTCTTTCTAATAGAAAAATATATTAAAAGAAGCAAATAAAACAAAAGATAATATATACAACCATAAACTGCATAAGCAATAAAATCATCTAAGGAGTTTATAAACCTAAAAACACCATCCATAAAAGAACCCCTATACCCTATCTCATAACTTAGATTAAATGAAATATAAAAGAGAAGTGAAGAAAGAAATATCTTAAAATACTTATTTCTATCTTCCTTTTTATCCTTAACTAGATACCGTAAAAGATATACTAAAGATTCAAGGCAGATTGCACAAATTAAAGGAATTATAATATTATTTAATACATTTATTACCCAATCCATTTTAAGCAAACTAAAAATATATTGTATTTACATGAGTTATAACATAATATAAACAATATGAGAATTCCATACATAACAGCAGCTATTATCCAAGTTACGCTTGATGTACTTTTAATAGCAGCAATATTATTTACTTTCTATTTAGTAATATCCTTAATAATAAAGGTAAGAAGTGGAAAGAAAGTTGATAAAATGAAAAATATTAAAAAGATTGTAATATATACTCTAGTTCTTGAAATACTTCTACTATCAATAAACCTACTTTTTAAATATGACCCTCTAAAGATTATAGAAGAACCAAAGGGAGATACCTATATTATTGAACAGGAATAATCTATAAATTTGAACCATTTTAAATAGCATTAACAATTTCCTGCTTTAATATATCTATCTCTGGTATTTCAATACTCATACTCTATTATACCTTTTTCAGAGAATATGCTTCAACAAAAAGAAATTGTAGAAGTAAAAAGAAACATTTTGTGATAGAATATCCATTTGTTATGAAATATATACCTGTTAAAAAAGAAAATATAAGAAATGTAGCAATAATAGCCCATGTAGATCACGGTAAAACTACACTGGTAGATGCCTTTATGAAACAAACACATCTCTTTCGTGAGAATCAAGAAGAAATGGCTCAAACACAAATACTTGACAGCGGAGACTTAGAAAGAGAAAAAGGTATTACAATTAAAGCTAAAAATATATCTGTAAGATATAAAGAGTATAAAATAAATATCATTGATACACCAGGACACTCTGATTTCGGGGGAGAGGTTGAAAGAACATTAAATATGGCAGATTCATGTCTTCTTTTGGTTGATGCACAAGAAGGTGTAATGCCTCAAACAAGGTTTGTATTAAAAAGAGCTCTTGAAATGGGTCTTAAACCAATAGTTGTAATTAATAAAATAGATAAGAAACTTGCCAATGTAGATAAGACATTAAATAAGATACAAGATTTGTTTCTTACACTTGCTACAGATACATCACAGCTAGATTTCCCAGTATTCTATGCTATAGCAAGAGAGGGAAAAGTATGGAAAGAGTTACCTCAGGGAGATCTAAACAATATCTCCGGAGACATATCTCCTCTTCTTGATGAAATTATTGAATACTGCCCTGCTCCACAGGGAGATGAAACACAGCCTTTTCAAATGCAGATTACATCTTTAGAATATGATCCTCATTTAGGAAGACACTTAATTGGGAAAATAAATAGAGGAACAGTTAAAACAAATAACCCTGTAGTACTAATAAATAAACAGAATAAAACACAGGGAAGAATAAGAGAGATATTTGTTAAAGAAGGTTTAGAGTGGGTATCTGTTGATAGCGCATCTGTGGGAGAAATCGTTGCAATTGCAGGGATAGATTCTACTGCCATAGGAGCAACTCTGTGCGATTTAAGTACACCACAGCCACTTGAGGATATACATATTACACCACCTGCTGTAAGGATAAAGATTGAAACAAACAGCTCCCCTCTTGCAGGTAAAGAAGGTAAGTTTGTAACTCCTAAGCAGTTAGAACAGCGACTTGAACAAGAAAAAGAATTAAACATAGGACTTGTAATAGAAAAAATATCAGGATCAAGCTACTCAGTTGCAGGAAGAGGAGAGCTACAACTTGCAATACTAGCTGAACAGTTAAGAAGAGAGGGCTTTGAGTTTCAAATGGGAAAGCCAGAAGTGGTTTTAATTGAAAAAGATAGTAAGAAATATGAACCTGTTGAAGAGTTAATCATTGATTCTCCAGCGGAGTATCTAAGTGTAATAACTGAAGAGGTTAGCAGAAGAAACGGAGAAATGATTAATATGGAAAGTGACAACAATCAAACAAGATTTACATACAAAATACTCACAAGAAATTTAATAGGTTTGCACAGAGTATTAATGAATGCCACAAAAGGAACAGTAGTAATTAACAGCTTTGTATCAGATTATATAGAATATGTACCGTCTAAACCATTATTCAGAAAAGGTGTAATTATCTCTCAGGATAGTGGTACTACACTTGGTTTTTCCCTAACAACAATACAGGATAGAGGACAGCTTTTTGTAGCTCCATCTGAAGCAGTATATGAGGGTATGATTATAGGGATAAATAACCATGAACAGGACTTAGTAGTAAATCCTTGTAAAGCAAGGCATAAAACTAATGTAAGGATATTAAGAAGTCAGCTTACAGAAGTAAATCTAAAACAAACAATCCCGCTTACAATTGAATTTGCTCTCTCTTTTATCAATGATGATGAGTTAATTGAGATAACACCTAAAAGTATAAGACTAAGAAAGAAACTTCTTACTGAAACAGAGCGAACATGGGCAAAAAGAAAGAATTTAACTGCATATGCTAAACAAAAAATGGGTGTACAAGATTAATTTTCACCTCTTCTAAGAAGTCTAAGTACTCCTTCAAGACTTCTAATATATTGAATACCTGCCATGCTATAATCAAAATCAGCATCTGATATCTCTCCTCTCCAAAAAGATCTCTTTAATCTATCGAGTATTTTATAATTTGAAGAAATGATGTTAGTAAAATATTCTTCTGTATTAATAGTCCCTGTTCTTAAATATCTTTCAGCATAACTCCTTTTATACCCATTATTATTCTCATCTTCCTTCCATGGTAGAAAAAGAGATGGAAATCTTCCCTCTTTTACTTTCTTCTTAAATCCTCTTTCAGAGAAATTAACTGTTACATCAAAAAATCTCGTCTCCTTTCCATATGTGATTCTAAAATCAGCCCCCATTACATCTTCTTGTCCAAGACAAGGGAAACATTCTCTTTGTGTTAATCTGCTTGCTTGCAAGAATAGCGTCTCAGCAACAATACCTTTAGGCAATCCATTAATATCAGATGGATAATGTGGAGTAAATCCATCTATTTCAAGCTTGTTATACATATACTGTTCCTGATACCACATAGCATTACTACTTGAAAGTTTATAATCTATAAGGGACAAAAGTTCTTCTTTAAGGTATTGCCAATTCTCATGCATTTCCTCTGCCTTCTCATATTTAGGCAGATAACTTCTTTCTGCAAGTATTTCAGACAAGTCAATTAACAAAACAAGTTATTAAATATGATATTAAAAAATTTTGTTTACTGCAATTTTTGGGTATGATACTATACATACAGTAATTTGTTTTGTTTAACAAAATGGGAAAGAAAGGGAAAATATATAAGTGTGAAATATGTGGGAATATAATTGAAGTGCTAGAGGAAGGAGCAGGAACATTGGTATGCTGTGGTCAAAATATGACAGAGCTTAGTGCAAAGACAGAAGATCAGGGTCAGGAGAAACATGTACCAATAATTGAAATAAATGGAAATAAAGCTATGGTAAAGGTTGGAAGTATACCTCATCCTATGGAGGAAGCACACTATATTCAGTTTATACAATTATCAATTGATGAGAATATATACACTAAATACTTAAAACCGGGACAGCTTCCTGAAGCAGAATTTGAGATACCAGAATCATACACAGAAATCTCAGCGAGAGAGTATTGTAATATCCATGGACTTTGGAAATCAAAGTAACCTCTTTTATGCAAAAAACACCTTATATGCAAAGTATCCTACTGCTATAAGGAGAGCAACTATTACAATTATTAAAATAATTAATACTGCATTTCCGCTTTCCTTTTCTTTCTTTTCATTTCCTAATGTATTAACTATTTCTGTCTCATTGAATGCAGGAGCAGATGGTGTTTCTGCAATAGGTTCAGAGGAAGTGACAGGAGAGAAATTAGATTGCGATACTGAAGTAGAAGCAACTGGCGAAGACAAAGGTGTATACATAGATGCCTCTGTTCCTACTGGTTGTTCAGACACAGGAGATGATGTAACTGGCTCTCCCATAACAGGAATACTCCCAAAAGAAGGTATCCCAGCAAACTCGGGAGATACTGTATTAGCAGACTCTAGCTGAGGAAACTGCTCAACAGATGCATAACTTTCTACAACAGGAGATGTACCTGCAAGATTCTCTGCTAAATTAGGAGTTACATCTGCAGTTCCTACTCTACCATCAGAAATTGAAGTCCCATTTAATAATGTGTCACTAGGCTCTTGCTGAGGAAACTGCTCTACTGGTGCATTACTTTCTACAACAGAAGGTGCACCTGCGAGATTCTCAATTAAACTAGAATCTGTACTTTCTGTTTTTACATTATCATCAGAAGCTGGAGTTGAATTCATATTACTAACATTATTGTCCATCAATTGAGAAGAAGGCTGAATTGAATTATATGTATCTACATCACTCTGGCTGTTACCTGCCATATTATTGTTATTATTTATATTATCCACCTTTAAATTAGAAAAAATTTATCTTCACTTCCAATATATCAGAAAGTTCTAGCACTCTTCAACAAATTTAGCAACAATTTACTATCAGCTTTATCAGCAACATGAGGAATTAGTGTAGAATCAACAATTATTGGAGTAATTTTAACTTGTACTAGGTCATTATTTTTTACATAGAGAGAGAGAATTAATCCCTGCCTAGTACCAATCCATTCATCTTGATCAAAGTATAAATTTCCTAAACCATAAAAGATTAGACCATCACCATACACTTCATAAGTTTGAGGCTGATGAGCCTGTGTACCAATTACAATATCAGCACCTAAATCAATTGCTTGTCTAAATACTTTTTTTTGATCAGGACTGCTAAGTGGCTTATAACATACAGGATATATGACATCCGAAGGAGGATATGAGTAGCACTCCTGAAACTGAAATGTAACAATAGCTAGTGCACCTTTATCTTTTGCTTCTTTAATATCCTTTGTAAGCTTTTCTACAGAGTAAGAATTTGCTCCAGCAGAAGAGCTCCCTGCAAGAGCATTTGTAGAATAAAGAGTGTTATACCAGTTATACCCCATAAATGCTAAAAGGTTCCCTTTCACTTCCTTATAAAGAACCTTACTTGCATCCTCACTATTTAATCCTCCTCCAAAGTAATCCCATCCAAGCTCTATATATTTCTCAATACTACTTTGATTATTCTTTGCTCCATAATCATTATTATGATTCCCAGTTAGTTCAACAATATCAACACCACTTGCCTTAAGTGTTTCAATATATTCAGGCTTAGAACAAAAAACCATTCCTGTATATCCAATACACCCTTTTACAAAAGAAACTTCATTTGACACGTGGGTTAAATCTGCATCTGATAAAAAGCTTCCTAACTTTCTTGCAGGATATTCAAAATCTCCAGAGCTATCAATTTTTTGTGCTAAACCACGAGACATTGCAACAACACCACTCATATTAATCTTCGCAATACCATTTTTATTTACACTCATACTTTTTCCATACTCTATTTCCATATTTCTACCAATAATCCTACCTACTAAATCACTATTCTTTCTATCTCCCAATTTATACCCTATATATAAACATCCACGACTATCCTCTAAACAATATTTATTATCCAACTGTAATACTTTCATCCATTTATCTAAATCCTCAATTGGTACAATACCAACATACTCCTCACTCTTTAATAAATCAGAAGCTAAATCATCAGAGCTAACAATCTGCACATCATCTCCCAACAACTGAGTTAAAAATATTCTATGTATTTTATCTCCATCAGAAGGTATATATACTTTCTTGCTTTTTTTTATCTCATTTAGTGTAATATCTCCCTTTATCCAATATATATGCCCTACTACTGCATACTGTTTAAAATACATCGCGCTATCTAAATCATCTGTATATATCACCCTATACCCCCCATTCTCTACAAATTCAAATCTAGGAGTTCCATTAAACTGCAAATCCTGTACAGATGATTTAACAGCATTTACTACAGCCTGGGAAATACTTTCATCAAAAGAAAGCTTAAAAGTCTCATACTTTACCTTAGGTGGAGTGTAAAAAAAGAAATCTGGGATATTCTTTACTGGAAGTCCAGAATTAACAAGGATATAGATAAAAAATGACAAAAATGGTATAATAATAAAGAGAAGTAAAGGAAATCTTTTCTTCTTACTTCTCTTTTTCCTTTCCTCAGTTACATTTATTTTCAACATTAATATCAATATATCTTATTTATTTAATTTTTACAAAGCTGGGGGAAGTAGAGAAAGAAAAAATATGAAAAAGGATATGACATATAACACTAAAAATGTATTCGTTACTATAACAATATTTCTTGTTATAGGAGGAGTACTGAATATAATATATGAAAGACCACTTAATATTCAAAACAGTGGGGGAAAGGATATACAAACAGTTGAATATATACAACCTGCATATGCACAAGAAGCTGTTTCTAATACAGAGATAAATATTAAACCTGAAAGTATTAAGGGTTTGCAAAGAGTTAAAAATATTGAGACATTCTTAAGAAAAAGAAACTCACCATTAGCAGATTATGCTCAAGAGTTTGTACTTGCTGCTGATTACTGGAATATTGATTATAGATTAGTAGCAGCAATATCTGTTGTAGAATCAGGAGGAGGTGTAAAAACATTTAGAAAATACAATGCTTGGGGATGGGGTAAAAGCGGATTTAAAAGCTGGGAAGATGGTATATGGAGCGTTACTGAAGGTCTTTCAAATGGATACTACTCTAAAGGTTTAGATACACCCAAGGAGATATCAAAATATTACTGTCCTCCATCATCTGATTCATGGGCTAGAAAGGTATCTAGTTTAATGAAAGAAATTGGTGATTAAAGTATACTAACCTATATGAATTTAACAAAGCTTGGTAGATTTAATGTTATTTACCATAATAAGCAGGAGTATCATACTATAAAAAGAGAGGTGTGGGGACAAGATATATATTATTTTAAAACTACGAATCCATCTTCTTTTATTATTGATATAGGGGCACATATTGGAATCTCTGTTCTTTACTTTAAACAACTTTATGAAAACTCTACTATACTTGCTTTTGAACCTAACCCAATATCATTTGAAACATTGAAGCAAAACATACAAATAAATCAATTAGGAGGTATTTCCCTAATTAACAAAGCAGTTTCATCCCAAGAAAGGATATCTACTTTCTACATTGATAACAGTAAAGAAAACTGGCAGTCTAATTCAAGTTTACTTGAACACAGCTGGACAGGTAAGGAAAAGACAAAGACCATACAAATACAATGTACAAGGTTAGATAGCTATGTAAAAAATATACCAATAATAGATATGCTAAAAATAGATACAGAAGGAAGTGAAGAAACAATATTAAAAAGTCATAAAGAAATATTAAATAAAGTAAAGAATATTTCCATAGAATATCACCCAATGGCTAAAGGAAAACTAAAAAGAATATTACAAATATTAAAACCGTATTTTGATATACAAATATCCCTAGAAGGGAAAGCTATAAAGAACATTCCTAATGACAAACTTTTAACGATACATGGACAGAAAAGAGAATAGTTTTGATTTCCATCCTTTTCTAAAAATTTTGTAAAGTTCATTTGCTACTTTATCAGGATCATGCCTTACTAAACTTCTGTCAAGAGTATCCCCTTTATCTTTCTTTATAACAGAGTTTGCAACAAGATCAACCCTTATAACCTCTCTTCCATTCTCTTTAAGATTATCTTTAAATATATGCTCCCCTTGCTCTATATATCTCTGATATGCTTTTTGCGGTATTCTTCCATTATTTACAAGTACATAATCAAACTTTCTCCCTATATACCCTTCAACTAATGACAACATGCTTTCAAGTGTTAAACCTCTTGTCTGTCCTTTTTTTGACATAAGATTGGAAATAAAAATAAGTTTTGCTTTTGTCTTCTGCAATGCTTGAGGAATGCCATCTACAATAATATTAGCTAGTGTAGTTGTATATAAATCACCTGGTCCAATAATTATATAATCTGAAGACATTATTGTATCAATAGCTCCTTGATAAGCTTGTGCATTTTTATCAAAGTAAAACTTTACTATCTTTTTATCATCTTCTGGCTCATCAATTAAATGCTCACCCACAACCTTAGAACCATCATCATATTCTGCAACAAGATGCACCTTATCAAGAGTAACTGGAATAATATTCCCTGTTACAGAGAAAAAATATTTAAACATCTCTATTGCTTCTACTTCTGAACCAGTTATTTCTGTCATACCTATCATTAAAAGATTCCCTAATGTGTGACCTTTAAGTCCATCTCCTTGAGAGAATCTGTATGTAAAAAGATTCCTAAGCATCTGATTCTCATTTTCTTGTGACAGTGCAATTATCGATTTTCTTAAATCACTAAGGGGTAGCAATCCGAACTCATCTCTTACAACAGCATTACTTCCTCCATCATCCATCATTCCTACAATAACATTAAGATCAAGGTCTTTTTTCTTTTTTAACCCTTCCAGTACAGTTGTAGAGCCTGTCCCTCCACCTATTACAGTTATTTTCATAGCTATAATTGTATACCAAAAAATGATATAATTAAATGTTTAATTCTCATACAAAGCAATTATGAATTTCAAGGTTGGTTCAAAAGTGTTTTATCCTTCACATGGTGCTGGTTGGATAAAAGATCAAAAAGAGATAGAGTTTAGTGGACAAAAGAAAATGTATTATGAATTCGAGTTTATTAACTCCCCCATTTCTATCTCAACACCGCTAGATAATGTTAATAACTTAAATATAAGGGAGGTAGAATCTCCTGAAAAAATAAAGGAGAAGATTTCTGTTCTTAAAAAAACACCAAGTAAAGATCCAAAAACAAAGGACTTTAACAAATTAATTGAAATTTTTAAGAAGCTTGCAGATCAAGCTACCACTGAATCTGCAATAGAAACAATTCAATATTGTAATTTTGTAAAAAAGATAAGAGAAAAAGATGGTAGATTAATCCCAGTATCAATTGAAAATGAACTAAATAGAGCAGTCGGAGATATTGTAGGTGAACTTGCTGTATCCACAGGGACAAAGTTTGAAACAGCTGCTAAAACCTTTGAAAAAGTTACTGGTATAAAAGCTGATATAACTCAATCAAAGTATTACAACAGATAAGCTACCCTCGCCTATCTTAATAGTTTTTCCATTTTGAATATTCCTGTTCTCTTTCATGCTTGTTATATGTATTTCTTTCATAATTTTCTCTCTATTTTCTTGTATAACAGAAAGAATCTCTTTACTGTCAGCTGTATACTCAATATCAACGAACTCACCTACTTTACATCCTTTCTCTTTTCTTGCAACTTGAAGAGCTCTTAATATTTCATTTAATATGCCCTCTTTTAAAAGTTCTTCACTTACATTTATATCCAAGCTTACAAAATTATCTCCACTTCTCATTGATTTTATATTATCACCACTCACCTCTTTATCAGAAAATACAATCTCTTTAACATTTAACTCTCCCTTAATTATCTCCTGCATCTCTTTATCCTTTACAGAAACATATGCTCGCAGTAAAGGCTGTCTTAATTTAATTCTATTCTCATCACGAATATTCAAACCTAAAGAACATATATCTCTAATTGTATTCATGTTATCTAAAAGTTCATTATCAATGTGTTTATTTTCTACAACAGGATAATCCTCTAAGTGAACAGATTCTTTTTTATCAGTTACTAATGAAAGATATCCAGACTCTGATATAAAGGGAGCAAACGGTGCAAGCAGTTTTGAAGTCTGAACTAAGACAATGTATAACGTATTAAAAGCTTGTGTATCTCCATTAACAAACCTTTCTCTTCCCCTTCTTATATACCATTTAGAAAGAGCATCTATTAAATCAAATATACTTTTCACTGCACCCTGCAGATTATACTTATCCATATATCTTGTAACATCCTTTATTGTTTTGTTTGTCTTCGCAAAAATCCATCTGTCCATTACATGAGTAGGAACAAAATCTTTATCTTTTTTCCACTTAAACTGCTCTTTATAACTTAAGAAATACTTAACACAGTTATAATATGGAAGAATAACAGTAGAAACGACCTCTTTTACAAATGAGTCATTGAATATTACATCTTGGCCATGAACAATAGGAGAGCTTAAAAAGTAAAGTCTTAATGCATCTGCTCCCATTGAATTAATTACACTATCTACTTCGGGATAATTTCTTTTACTCTTTGACATCTTTGTTCCATCAGGAGCAAGAGCCATACCATTAACAATCACATTATTAAATGCTCTGCTTCCAAACAGTGCACAGCCTAAAACATGGAGAGTGTAAAACCACCCTCTTGTTTGATCAACACCCTCACCGATAAACCCAGCAGGGAACTTTTCCTTAAACTTCTCTTCATTTTCAAAAGGATAATGAAACCTTGCAAAAGGCATAGAACCAGAATCATACCAGACATCTATAACATCATTAACCCTGCTCATTTGTCCACCGCACTTGCATTTATATTTAATTTCATCAACAAACGGTTTATGAGGATCACTAATTTCTACACCGCTTTTTTCTTTAAGCTCATCAAACGAACCCATTACATCTTTCATTCCACATTTATTACAAACCCAAACAGGCAAAGGTGTCCCCCAGTATCTGTTCCTGCTTAATGCCCAGTCTCTTGCATCAGTCAGCCAGTTCCCGAATCTTCCATCTTTAAAATGTTTTGGTACCCAGTTTGTCTTCTCATTCTCAGAAACAAGAAGCTCTTTAATCTCTGTAACCCTTACATACCAGCTCTTAATAGGTTTATAAATCAACGGAGTATGAGTTCTCCAGCACATAGGCATCTGGTGTTCATAATCATAATGATCAAAAAGCAGATCTCTCTCTTCCAAATCCTGCATGATATATTTATTTGCCTTTTTATAAAACATACCTTTAAACTGTGATATTTCATCTTTCATATTCCCCTGGTCATCAAGATAATCAAACATACCAATACCCATATCACTCATAAGCATAAAATCCTCTTCTCCATATGGAGCTTGATGAACAAGTCCAGTACCATCATCAAGTGTTACATGGTCTGCATGAACAACTCTAAATGCCCCCTCCTCTCTTTTGTTCTTGTAATATGGATACAAAGGTTCATACTCTTTTCCAATAAGCTCGCTCCCTTTAAATTTCTTAATTACCTTAAACTCATCTTTAAAAATATTTTTAGCCAATTTTTCCCCAACTATATATCTCCCCCCTTTATACTCAACCTCAACATAATCAAAATCTTTTCCAACAGCAACAAGAAGATTTCCTGGTAGTGTCCACGGAGTTGTAGTCCAAATTAAAAGATATGTATCACTGTCTACCAATTTCAGCTTAACAACAACAGCAGGATCTACTATTGTCTCATATCCACCAAGTGCAACCTCAGAATTAGAAAGTGTTGTACCAGCTCTTGTAGAGTATGGAACAACCTTATACCCCTCATATAATAATCCTTTTTCATAAAGCTCTTTTAATGACCACCAAATACTTTCAATATATTTAGAATCCATAGTTGCATACTCCTCATCATCATTTACCCATCTCCCCATTCTTTCCGTAAGTCCCATTATTGCACCTTGATATTTCTTCACAGACTCTCTGCATAACTGATTAAACTTCTCAACTCCAAATTTCTCAATATCTCTTTTCTGTTCAAACCCAAGCTGCTTTTCAACCTCATACTCGACAGGTATACCCTGACAATCCCATCCCAAACTCCTTTCAACCCTAAACCCCTTCATCGTTTTATACCTCGGTACTACATCTTTAATCACCATAGTAAGCACATGACCATAATGAGGCATATTATTAGCTGTAATAGGCCCATCATAGAATGTAAAAGAGTTACTTTCATCTCTCTGTTGTATACTTTTCTCTAAAATATTCTTCTCTTCCCAAAACTTTAAAATCTTTTCTTCATTTTGTACAAGATTAGGAATTGTAGAATCACTCTTTATAGTTATATCCCCCATTTTCTTCAATTAAGATATTAATCCTGTATATTTTACCAGCAATCACAAAAAAATGTGAGAGGAAAAAGTAAGAAAAGATTACTTTTCTTACATATATAGTATAATCAGAGGATGGAAAACTGGAATTTACAACTTCTTTACAAAGATATAAAGGACCCGCAAATTGAAAAAGATATACAAAAAAGTAAAAAGGAGGTTAACAACTTTGTAAACAAATGGTCAAAAAATAAAGAATATCTTAAAGATCCACAGGTACTCTCACTAGCACTTAGAGATTATGAAAAATTAATGGAAGGTTATGGGATTTGCAAAAAACCTGGATATTACATTGCACTCTCCCGCTCTCTAAATCAAGAAGATTCTTTACTTAAAGCAAAAGAAAATCTCCTTTATACAACCTGTGTTCAACTTGAAAATAATATTCAATTCTTCATACTCAACATATCAAAAATACCTAAAAACCAGCAAAACATCTTCCTTAACTCAAAATATCTAATTAAATACAAACATTTTCTTCAATCATGTTTTAATGAAGCTAAGTACATACTTAGCGATAAAGAAGAAAGAATTTTTAATCTCAAATCAAAAACCTCATACAATAACTGGGTAGATATGACCTCTCAGCTTCTTTCAAAACAAATGATAAAGGTAATTGACGAAAAAGAAGAGAAGAAAAAGGTTACATACAACGAAGTAAGCAAATATCTTAACAGTAAGAACAAGAAGGTAAGAGACACAGCTGCACAAAGTTTTTACAATGTTAACAGTAGATATTTAGAAATTGCAGAGTTTGAAATTAATTCTATTCTTGAAGATAAAAGGCTCTCAGATGAATACAGAAAAATAAAAAGGATTGACCTTCCAAGACTCCTAAGTGATGACATTCAACCTGAAATTATTGATACATTAAGAGAAAGTGTTACAAATCACTTTGATATACCTCAAAGATATTACAAACTAAAAGCTAAGCTATTAAAACAAGATACTCTTGCATATTATGAAAGAAATGTAAATTTAGGAGAAGTTGATAAGGAATATACATTTAGAGAATCCTTTAATATTGTAAAAAGTGTATTTGAGAAACTAGATCCAGAATTCTCTAGAATATTAGATGTATACATATCACAGGGAAGGTATGATGTACATCCGCAGAAAGGGAAACAGGGAGGAGCATTCTGTATTAGTGTAGGAAGCAAATATCCTACATACATACTATTAAATCACAATAATAAATTAGAAGATGTACTTACAATAGCTCATGAAAGCGGACATGGAATACATACAGAATATTCAAATTCTCAGAACTACTTAAATCAAGGATACTCAACTGCATGTGCGGAAACTGCATCAACTTTTTTTGAAGATTTTGTATTAAAAGAGATATCTGAAAAACTTAATAAAAAGGATAAAGATATACTTCTTCTTAAATCTTTAGAAGATGATATATCCTCAATATTTAGACAAATTGCATGTTACAACTTTGAACTGCGACTTCATACAGAGTTTAAGCAGAAGGGCTTTTTATCAATTGATGAGATATCTAATATCTTTTCTGATGAGATGTCTAAATATCTAGGCAGTGCAGTATTAAAAGATAAACATATGAATGCCGGCTGGCTTTATTGGTCTCATATTCGTAACCCCTTCTATACATACTCTTATGCAACTGGCCTTTTAATATCTAAATATCTTCAGAATATTGTAAGAGAGAATAAACAGAATATTAAGTATGTAAAAGACTTCTTTAAAGCTGGAGACAGCAAATCTCCTAAAGAGATATTTAAAGATATAGGGATAGATATCTCACAAAAAGAATTTTGGGAGAGTGGAATATTAACTGTTGAAGATAAACTTAAATATCTTGAAAAACAATTTTAGATATACAACACACAAAAATTTTCATTTTATTGTATAATAGTGACCTATGGAAGCAGAATGCACTCAAACTGAAATAAAGGATCCTACTCTCTTTTATTCAATGGACATAAAAAGAGGTATGACAGACTATATGTATAACATATATATAACCGAGGATGATGATAATGTCACAAATCTATATGGTGCAATAATTAAGGAAAATCATCTAGAAACAGGTTCAAAAAGAGAAGAAGTAAGCATTGAAGAAGTAATTAAGCATATGGTTAAATTCTTTGGATATAATGAGGAAATTCCTGATGACTCCATTACATATGATATAAAAAAAGATATTAATAAAAAGGGAGAAGAAATAATTACAATAACTTTTTATGGACCATTTGGATCATTAATGATAGATAGCAGACAAAATCTTCTATATAGTACATACGAAGAATAATGCAAAGAGGAACAATAACATTAACAAAAGAGGAACTTAACAACATCCTATCTGTGTTAAATACAGAATCATTACAAGGCACACAGCTTGAAGTAAAGCTTAATAGCGCAAAGGATAGTAATGAAGATACTGTAAACATTTTACTATCAGAAGACGAAATTGAAAGAATACTAGATCAAGCAGGCCCGCCAACATATCAGAATCAAACAATAAACAGTGCAATACAAAAAATACATGAATTATTTCTTAGTTTAAGAAAACAGTTATAAATTGCCGGACCTAGATTCGAACTAGAATTGGCGGTTCCAGAGACCGCTGTCCTACCATTAGACGATCCGGCAATACACACACACACAATTATACACTATCCTTATATATTATTTATATATTTCTCTATTCGATTTCTAACCCTGCCATCTCCCATAACCTGCATAACCTGATAAAGATCTGGACTCTGTTTTCTCCCAGTAACTGCAACTCTTACTACCCCAGCAACATCCCCTACTTTTCCTTTGTATTTTGAAGGCTCTTTCTCATACTCTTTATAATCAACAGCAAAACCATTATCCTGAGCAATTTTCTTTATCTTGTTAAACCACTCTGTAGAATTGTCACCATAGTAATATGTGGCTAAAAACTCCTTAAGAATATTTATTTGAAGTTCTCTATCCATATCTAAAACATCTTTTTTAATATTCTCAAACATATCATCAAAAAATATCTTAAACTGCTCTCTTACATCACTCCATTTAGACATGTCTTTTCTCTTTTTGTCCCCTTCTCTTTCAATATTAAAGATACTAATACAATATCCCTTGTTACTAATCATTTTATTATATATATCTGTATCAAACTCTTTAGCCCATTCAAGTACAAAATTGTAAACATCTTCTGCAGTTAATCTTGAGATATACTCTTTACACACATCAGTTAATTTAACCATATCAAAAAGTGCTCCTGCTTTATTAAACTTCTCCAGCTTAAGCTCAAAAGCTGTATATGGTAATGAAGGATTTTTAATTCTCCAATCTTCAAAATTGGAATTCATAATACTTAAAAAATACTCCATTATCCCTACTAAAGGATGTCCTTGATGTAGAAAGAAAGATGCATCTGCTTCAAGATCCTTTCTCTTGCTTAACTTCCTTTTACTACCTCCATCCATTTTCATTAAGGGAGCAGGATGAGCATACTTTATACTTTTAAATCCAAGTTTACTAAATATCTCCAAGTGAAGAGGAACAGAGGGAAACCACTCATATGTTCTGATAACAAGATTAATTCCCATTAAAGTATCATCAATTGGATGTGCAAAATGATAAGTAGGAAGGCCATCAGACTTTAGTAAAACAATATCCATATCATTTTCTGAAAATGTACAATTACCTTTAATTAAATCATTAAATATAAATTTTTTATTAAAATTACCAGTTGAATACAACCTTACTACAAACTTCTTTCCCTCATTTAATGCCCCCTTTATATCCTCAACTTTTGCATCCCTCCACAGAGCCCATTTACCATAATAACCTGTTTTTTCACCACTTTCACTCTGTTTTTTTCTAATCTCCTCAAGCTCCTGCTCAGAAGCAAAACAGGGGTATGCACAACCCCTTTCAATCATATCCTTTGCAAATACTTTGTATATATCTCTCCTTTCACCCTGAATATATGGACCGTACTTCCCTTTCTTAACACTTTCATCAAATTTAATACCGAACTTTTCTAAACCATTAATAATAAGATCAACACCTCCTTCTATCTCTCTCTTTTTATCTGTATCTTCTATCCTAAGTATACAAATACCATCTGTTTGATCAGCTAGTTTACGATTTATTAATGATGTATATACAGATCCTACATGTAAAAAACCAGTAGGACTTGGAGCAAACCTTACAACAAGCTGAGAATCTTTTAACTTCCTCTTAGGATATCTTCTAAATATATCCTCAACACTTTCCGCTACATCTGGAAAAAGTAACTGTGTTATCTCTCTGTTTTCTTCCTCTGTTCTCATCTAAAAGTTGTGATACAATTTAATATATTGATATATCTAATATACATTGTTATCATTATACCATGACACTAACAGAGGCAGCATTTTGGAGTAAAAGATTAGGAGTAATAGTAATTGGGATTTTTGCTTTTATTCTTTTAGTAGCTTTAATTGCTTATAACTCAGGGAATGTAAAACTTCCTCCACAGTACTTAACTCCTAACTGTGCATGTACACAGACAGCAGACGACTTTTTGAAACATGCATTAACAATACCTACTTATGAAATATCTCCAAACTCTACTCCTCAGTATGCTATTCAAACTGAAACAGGAGTGCTTGATGATAATCTTCCTGATATTGTAAATGTATATAAATATACAGACTTGGGAGAAAAGATAAATGCACAGTCTTTAGCAAAGGTACTTGCAGGAAAAATGGGGTTTAAAACAGAAGAAATAAGAACTCTGGGAACTAAAGAATATATATGGCAGGATTTTGAGACACAAAGGGCACTTAGAATAACCGTTGCAGATTTAAACTTTACCTTAACTACAAATATATCAAAGATAAGGTCGGCAAGAGCAGCTGCAGATTTGCCAAGTGAAGAAGAGGCAAAGCGGATTGCTAAAAATGCTCTAACTGAGCTTGGTATCTATTTAAGTGATTTTAACGAAGGAGCAGTACTTACATATTTGATAAACATAAATGAAGATGGTTCATATACAGAAGCAGATTCTTTACTCAATGCAGAATTAATTAGAGTAGATTTTTATAAAACATTCCCCTTAATTTCAATCCCAAGTAATATAGTAGGTGCAGATAGAATAAGAGATTCTCTTGAGAGAAGGAATATGGCTGCAATTATCGATCAGATGACAATAAATGATAAAACAATAGAAGTGTATAACTTTAAGACATTTGTAACACATCAAAATCCTAACAAATCAAATGTATCAGTATATGTAGGACCAGAAAGTGAAGATTTTAAAAAGCTAAAGAATATATACCAAATTGATTACAAATCATGGAAAATAGAACCTGAAAGCTGTGGGACATATCCTTTAATTAGTGCTGCAGTTGCTGAAGAAAAAATAAAAAATGGAGAAGGCAGTCTTGTATCTTTAGACAAGAATGGAGATGAGGTAGCTCAATATACACCACAAGAAGTAAAACAGTTTCTTATCACAAACATAACAATAACATACTATGAAGGATCCATTGTGCAATATTACCTTCAGCCTGTATACTTCTTCACTGGCGAGGCAGAGCTCGCTGATGGAACAAGGGCAGATTTCGGAATATATTACCCCGCTATTAATTATGACATTGTTACAGATAAAATTGAGTTAAAACCTGCTCCTGTACAAGACAGTACCGGCTTGGGACTATTTTAACTTCTCCCTTGCATATTTCTCAATTAGTACAGTCTCACCAAATCTATCCTGAGAGTTAATAATTACCGTTATAAGTTCATTTCCACTTGGATATACAAAATACCCAACAAAACATTGACCTGCAAGATCAGTAATACCTGTTTTAAGTCCCTTCATATATTTATTTGTTCCATACAGCTGATTAGTAGTCATAATCTCTTTACTCAAAAGCCCATCAGAGCTACTCCAGTTAATAGTATCTTTTCCAATATTAACAATATCTAAAACCTGAGGATACTTTCTTACAACAGAGGAAAGAATAGCAATATCATGTGCAGTAGAGTAATTTAGAGGATCATCTATACCTGCGGGATTACTAAAGCTTGAAGAGTACATTCTTAATGTCTTAGCTCTCCTGTTCATTCCCTTTATAAACCCCTCATACTCTCCATACGGATATGCATTTGCAAGTACATAAGCAGCATCATTATAAGAACTAATGAGCATAGCTTTTAAAATATTCTCAACAGTAATAACATCACCATCTTTTAAACCCAACTTCCAATCTAAATCTTGCGGAATATTATCAGTACTTACAGTAATACTCTCGTCTAAATCAAAAGTATCTAAAGCAATAATCACAGACATCAACTTTGTTAAACTTGCAATATCAACCCTCTCTGAAGAGTTCTTTTCATACAGAATATCCCCATTAACAGGATTAAAAGCTATTACACTTTGAGCAGAAATTTCAACATCTACATCAAAATCTGCATACGAACATATATTTTCCTCCACTATTGACTTATAACTTAAACTCAACGGATATTCATGAGCTTCAATATACTCTGGCTTGGGAGCAAAAACTTTACTTATCAAATATATACCAAAGCAAAGAACAATAAAAAGAATAATACCTAAAAAAGTTTTTTCTGCTCTTTTCTTTCTTCTTTCTTTCTCTGCTATTCTTTTAGCCTCTTTTGAAGCTTTAACTGCTTCTTTGTAAAGCCTAATATCGTATCTTTCATCAGGTAGAGGTCTATTATTTTTTGTACTATCAGAAACTTTTTCTTCCATTAACAGTATTGATATTATCAGCTAAATAGCCTTAAAACAAATATTTTGTTTTTTGTATGGAATGTAATATATAATAGCAAAGTAAGATAACAGAAAAAAAGATGGAAAGAACATATATATCACAGCTAAAAGATTTAATTGGAAAAAGTGTAAGGATAAGGGGAAGAGTCGATACTATAAGAGATCAAGGGAAAATAGCATTTCTAATAGTAAGAGATATAACAGGAAAGGTACAAAGTGTTGCTATACAAAATGAGAACGATAGCATCCTTAAAACAGTTAAAGAACTAACTAGCGAGTCAGTAGTTGATATTATTGGAGATGTTAAGGAAGCAAAACAGGTTGCAACCGGATATGAGGTTGAGATAAAGGAGATAAAGGTAGATTCACTTTCCCAAACCCCGCTTCCAATTGTAATTGAACAACCGTATTCAAAAAACATATCAAACTTAGATAAAAGACTTGATTACAGATGGATTGATTTGCGCTCTGAAAGAAACAACTTAATGATGAGAGTTGCTACTCAGATGGGAAAAGCATTAAGAGAGTTCTGTATAAATAACCACTTTATTGAAATACAAGCTCCAAGAATAATAAATGCTGCAAGTGAAGGAGGGGCTAATGTGTTTGAGGTAAAATACTTTGATAGGAAGGCATACCTTGCACAATCACCTCAGTTTCATAAACAAATGGGAATAGCAGCAGATCTAGACAGAGTATTTAATATGGGTCCTGTATTTAGAGCAGAGAAATCATTTACAACAAGACACTTAACAGAGTATACAAGTTTTGATGTTGAAATAGGATACATAGACTCATACAGAGAAGTATGTCAGTTTGAACAGGAGATGATTAAACACACTCTTAAAAGTATAAAGGAGAGGTATGGAGAAGATATAAAGAGAGTATTTGATATTGATATTAAGGTTCCGCAAGGCGACTTCGCATATATTTCAGTTAAAGAAATAAAAGAAAAACTTGCAAAAGAAGGTATTCCAAGCAAAGAAGAAGGAGATTTTTCACCTGAGGAGGAAAGAGCAATATCACAAATAATGGAAAAAGAAACAGGAAGCGAGTTTGTATTTGTTTATGACTATCCTCATAAAAACAGAGCTTTTTATCATATGAAAGACTCTAATAGACCAGAAATTGCTTTAGGTTTTGACCTGTTTTGGAAAGGTATTGAAATTACAACAGGTGCTCAAAGAGAACATAGAGTTGAGAATCTAAAAGAGAATGCAAAAGAGAGAGGAATATCACTTGACTCTCTTTCAGACTATTTTGAATACTTTGAATATGGATGTCCTCCACATGGAGGTTTTGCATTAGGGACAGAAAGATTCTTAATGAAACTTCTTAATTACAGCAGTATTCTTGAAACAACATATCTTCCAAATAC
>CAZQHF010000004.1:0-7030 GCA_964593535.1 uncultured Candidatus Saccharibacteria bacterium | reverse complement strand
TTAGAAAGTGCTTCTGTGATATTAAACCCTGGGATACTTCTTGCAGAACCTTTAACCACATTACCATTTCTTTTTCCTACAAGCGTAGGTCTGTGATATTTCTCATTAAGTTTCCCTGCTATAAGACCAACAATACCCTCATGCCAATCTTCACTTGCAACAAAAAGAATTTTTTCATTACTACTTTCTCCAATAATATTAACAGCCTCATTAAATCCTGTTTCTGTCATATACTGCCTTTCAAAATTTGTTTCATTTAGAATATCTGCAATTTTTGCACATACCTGGCTATTATCACTTACTAAAAGCTTTACTGCATCGATAGGAGAGCCAATTCTTCCTGCTGCATTAATTCTTGGACCTAAAATGTATCCTAAATGATAGCTGTCAATGTCACTTAAGTTTAAACCTGATACTTTAATCAATTCATTTAAACCAACTCTTTCTCCTTTAATAATCTGTTCAATTCCATACTTAACAACAGTTCTATTCACCTCAACAAGAGGCATTAAGTCAGTAACAGTAGCAAGTGCTACAAGATCCAAACCCCTTGTATCAGCTGATATATTCTCATCCATTTTAAGCTCATGCTTAATAGCCTGAACAAGAAGAAAAGCCACATATGCTCCGCAGACATTTTTAAATGGATACTCATGTCCAGGATACATAGGATGAACTAAAGGATATTCAAGTGTATCATTTAAATAGTCAGGAGGCTGATGATGATCAGTTATTACAAATCCTAACCCCTTCTCCTCTCTATATCTATTTACAAGCTCTCTGTCTCTTACACCACAGTCAACAGTAATAACTAAATCTGCACCAAGCTCTAACACATCATTTAGTGAAGATTCTGTTAAACCATACCCCTGCTCGACTCTGCTTGGAATATATGGTAGAACATTAACATCAATACCAAGCTTCTTACTCACATCTTTGTACAAAAATTCCCATAGAATACTTACAGCACATATACCATCTGCATCAAAGTCCCCATGTATTACAATTCTCTTTCCCTCTTTTACTGCATCGGCAACTATTCTTCCAGCACTCTTGCTATCATGCATATACTTAAAAGATGGAATATCATCTAAGGAAGGATTTAAAAACACCTCTTTATCAAATCCCCTTTTACAGATAACATAACCTGCAATATCTCCATCATCTATTTTTTCTTTTGGAAGTATCCAATTACTTGTACTTTTCAGACTCATTTCTTTCAAACTGTTCAATTAAATCCCAACTAAACCCTTTTCTTAATAAATATCCGACCATTTTCTGATTCTGAATATTAAACTTCTCATCCTTAAACTTTTTTCTAAAAGAATTTTCTAATACCTCTAATTCATCTGTAATCTCTTCATCACACACTCTTTGTGCAATCTCCTTACTTACTCCTTTTGATAAAAGCTCTGATATTAAAACAGACTTCCCTCTTGGCTTAACTCTTAATCTACTTTGAACAAAAGCATGTGCAAACTCTTCATCATCTATATATTTATACTTCTTAAGACTATCAATAATTTGGTTAAAGAGAGAATCCCAATCTAACTGTATATTCTCATTAAACCAAATACCTTTTTTCTTAAACTTTAAATTCTTTAAATACTGTCTTACCTGAAACTCTGTTTTAGCCGTATGAGAAAGATACTCAGCTGCTCTATTTAGAAATCTCTTACCTAAATCCTTCTTTAATACTTTATCTAAAAGATTATCATCTACCTCTAAACCCTCATACAAATTCCCCAAAGCAAGAGTATCAATGGATATTCCGCAGAAGAATTTTCCATCAATATGTATATTTACTCTCTCAGGATCTCTTTTCTGATATTCAATCTTTGTAATTACCATTACTTCATTGTAGCACGAACAGCCTTCTCAATCTCATCTCTTAGCTTTTTATCCTCTTTAAGCAGTGCAATTGTAGAATCTCTACCCTGTGCTAACTGTTTATCTGCGAATTTAAACCATGCACCAGATTTTTCAACAATACCTGTGCTTATTGCTGCATCTAATATACTACTCTCTTTATCTATACCAAAAGGATAAATCATATCAAATGTAGCTTCCTTAAAAGGAGGAGCAAGTTTATTCTTAACAACCTTAACAACCCTTGTATGACCAATAATATTTCCATCTCTCATAATTTTATCTCTTTGTCTAATATCCATTCTAATTGAAGCATAGAACTTAAGAGCATTGCCTCCAGTAGTAGTCTCAGGATTACCAAACATAACACCAATCTTCATTCTCAACTGATTCAAAAAGATAATGGTAGTACCTGTCTTTCCTGCTATTGCAGTAATCTTTCGTAAAGCTTGAGACATAAGTCTGGCCTGCAAACCCATATGACTATCACCCATCTCGCCCTCTATTTCAGCACGAGGAGTGAGTGCAGCAACTGAGTCAACAACAATTACTCCAAAAGCAGCAGACCTAACCAATGTTTCAAGTATTTCTAATGCCTGTTCACCAAAATCAGGCTGAGAGATATACAGCTCATCAATATTCAAACCGATATTTTTAGCATATGTAGGGTCAAATGCATGCTCTGCATCAATAAAGGCAACAGCCTCTCCCTTTCTTTGTGCTTCATTAAGAATATGTATTGCGAGTGTAGTCTTTCCTGATGATTCAGGTCCATATATTTCAATAATTCTTCCCTTAGGAACACCTCCAATACCAAGTGCTAAATCTAGAGATAGTGCACCTGTTGGAATAACTTCAACATCTATTCTCTCCTTGCCTCCAAGCTTCATTATTGAACCTTTTCCAAACTGTTTTTCAATTTGAGCAACAGCACTTTCAATAGCCTTACTTTTTCCACTCATCTCACTGCTTTTTGTCTCTTTTACGGTTGATACCATAGTAATTTACTATATTAACTTATATACTCTCCATAAGCATATCAAAGTGAACTATCTTAGTCAAAAAATACTGAATATATTAATGAATTTTAAACTTTAAGAAAAGGTCTTAAGTTTTTGATAAACTCACTTCTTAGGTCATCACTCTCTCTTATATACCTAGAAATCTCAAGCTGCACAGAAGGAACCCTTAACTCATCTGCTACATACTCAGCTACTGTTTCCTGCAAGTCATCTGGACATCTGAATATACAGACATTAACCCCAGTAAGTTCACCTTTATCAAGGGCATTTCTTATTTTCTCTGCTAAAACTATTGATCTGCGAAATCTAGAAGGATAGTAAATGCCAAAGTCATATTTATTCTCATCGTTTAAACCATGTATATCAATAAATTTGTTAAACTTTTTATCACCAATAATCTTTTTAATCACCCCTTTATATGGATTTTCTTTAATTTTATGCCAATTAGGATCATAATCTGTTTCTTTTGTTTGAATAACTCCCCATGCTCCACTCCTTAAACACAGCTCTTCTACAATTGTATCAGTAAACTCCTCTCCCCATTTGTATGATAGTGTTAAAGATGGCCTTCTGTGAGAGTAAACATGTGGTGCAGAAAGCAAAACTGGGATTCTTCCTTCTATAACTTTTACTCCTAAATCTTCCATATTAAAGAGTAACATACTTTAAAATATTTTTACACTTTCTCTCCCTTACTCTCTTCAAGCATAGACATCTGTTCATTTACAGCAGAACCCCCTTCCAATTTTACAAGATCCATTTTTCTTCTCATTTGATTAACCCTCGTAGTACTAACTTCGCTATACTGCTTTTGCAGTTGCTCTATTCTATCTCCCACCTTATCAAATTCTTCATTAAACTTATCAAACTCTTTCTCAACAGCTTGAATATATCCTACTATCTTAAAAATATTCTCTTGAACCCTAAAATTCTCATATGCCTGTTTTACCATTCTAAGAATAGCAGTAAAACTAAAAGGACCTGCTAAAATTACCTTTCTGCTCATAGCATCTTCCCATATCTGAGGCATCTTGTCATATATAAAGGAGAAAATCATTTCATTAGGAATAAAGAGAATAACAAAATCAACAGTACCATCTTCAACAGAAATATACTCCCTCGTTGTAACCTGCTTAATCTTTTCTTTAATATCACTCTCAAACTGCTTCATATATCTCTTTTTGGCATCTACATCATCTGTTTCAGTCATTCTTTGCAGTGATGCATATGGGAATTTAGCATCAACATTTATCTTTGTTTTATCAGGCAGATATACTGTAAAATCAGGTCTTGCCCCATTTTCACTCTCCTGTCTTGTATATGTCTGGCCTACAACAAAACCAGCCATTTTAAGCAAATCATCTGCAACCTGCTCTCCAAACTGCCCTCTCATTTGATTATTAGACAAAACCTTTTTAAGATTTTCAGTACTAACAGATAACTGCTCTGTAATCTTTTTATACTCATCTAAAGAATTCTTAAGTGCAGAGAAAGAGCTAATCCTATCCTTCTCTGAAACTTCTAGCTCTTTCTTACTCTCTTTTAAATCCTCCTGAATCTGTTTAACTAACCTTTCAATCTCTGCTCTTTTGTTCTCCAAGTCAATTCTACTCTTACTAGACTCTGCACCCAGTTTTTGGTCAGCCATTCTAATTAAACTTTCATTAGCTTGATCAAGTACACTAGGGAGAATTTCTGTAAGCTTCTGGGATATAGTTTCAGATATCTCTTCTTTCTGTTTATTAGTATTTTTAAAGAAAAAATAAAATATCCCAATACCCAAAAGAACTCCTCCAATTAAAGCAATAACTAATTCCATAATGGTAAAAATTTTTAAATTATAGTATCCTAATTAATTATACATTATGAACTCAATTAATCACACCTCAGAAAATAAAAGATTTCTAAAACACATATTAATTACCCTGATTGCAGGTGTACTAACCCATTTCCTTAACTATCTCTTTAGCATATATTTTGCAAGAAAGTTAGATGTCACTTACTTTAACTATTACAATGCTATATTGGGGATAGTAACTCTCATTCAAATACCAGCAATAGCAATACAAACAACAATAACAAAGAAAGTAGCAGAGAAAAAAGATTTTGACCTTAAAGAATTTAAAAAGAGAAGTATCATACAATTAACATTAATAGCTACACTAATCTCCGTGGTCTTCTTTGTATTTGGAAAACAGATATCAGATATTGCAAACATTCCAGTACAATATATACCTGCATTAACATTGGTAGTATTTACCGCAATTATAAACCCGATTGCAAAGGGATTCTTACTTGGTCTAGAAAAAATTACACAATTTAACACAGTAATGATTGCAGAAACACTCTTTAAGTTTGCAATAGGGTATTTTGCACTTCAAGCAGAGTCTCCAATTAATATAATTACCTTAGCATTTGCAATACCATTCTTAATCTCAACAATAGCTATTCTTCCATTTACAAACACAAAGGGTAAAAAGAAACCTGAACAAGAGCTAAAGCTTAATTATAAACAGATATTTCTCATTTTCATCACTTTCTTTATGCTTAATATCCCCTTCACTCTTGACCTCATACTTGTAAATCCAACAGTAAGAGCATCATATGGAGCACTCTCTCTAATAGGCAAGATTGTATACTTTGGATCAATTACAATAGCTAACTTAATGATATCAAGACTTGCTAATACACAAGGGCAATCAAGAAAGAAGAACCTCTTAATATCATTGGGAATATCTGCAGTAATTGGGATTGTAATATGCATAATATATTGGCTCTTTACAGAGCAGATTGTAAATATTGTATTCGGCGGTTCGTATAATGAGATAACTAGATATGTTGTTCCTTACTCAATTGCTATGATAGGGTATGCTATATCATATATGGTAATAACCTCTGAGCTTGTAAATGATTCATACATACATATATATCTGCTTCTGTTTACATCTTTACTTCAAGGTGTATTGTATAAGGTAAACAACTATAGTTTGTATGATGCATTCTTAAATCAAATAATTGTATACGGTGTATTATTTTTCTTTGTTTTGATACTTCTAATTTTTAAAACTCTTAAAACAAATGGAAAAGAAGGAACAAAAGAAGAACAAATTTAAAAAAGGCTGGGAGGATTTTAAGTCATTTGCATTAAAAGACAATGTCATATCAATGGCAGTTGGTGTTGTAATTGGAGCAGCATTTAAGGATTTAATAAACTCATTAGTAAATAATGTGTTTACACCACCAATAGGGTTTCTTACTGCGAAATTGGATTTCTCTAAGCTATTTATAACCTTAGGAAAAACACAATATGAAACACTTGAAGAAGCACAAGCTGCTAATGCAGTAGTTATACAATATGGATTGGTATTAAACACACTACTTGCGTTCTTAATCACAGCTTTAGTGCTATACCTTGTAAGCAAGGCTGTAAGCAAAGCAACACAAAAGGAAAAAGATGCAAAGCCAGTAAAGAAAACAAAGAGATGTCCTTACTGTATGTCAGAAATAGATATTAAGGCAAAAAGATGTCCGTTTTGTACAAGTGAATTAAGAAAATAATTATTCTCCGACACACTTCTCTTTTACACATATTCCAAGTCCGAGATCTGTACATGACTCTCCACCACATGCCTTACCATTCTCATCACACCAAACTCCTAATATACAAAGAGAACCGTCATCCCTGCCTTTACACTGAGAATCACTGTCTATACATTTTTGATCACATATCTTAAATGTGCATGATATTCCTGTCTGTGTACAAACACATGTATTACAATCTACATTAAACACCTCCCCTATATCATACTTCTGATTATCAAATTCACAATAAGTGGGCACCTCCCCCTCCGTGTTATTCTTACTTTTAGTTACCTGAGTATATACAACCCATGTAATTAAAAGAAGTGCAAATATCCCAAACATAATATATATCCTCTTCAGGCTTGTACTTTCATTACTATTACTTCCTGAAGGTATACTGGTATTGTTTGTATCCACTATGTATAAAGATACAATTTAAATATATCTTAGTGTAGCACTTATAAAAAATATGGACAATAGTAGATTCGAACTACTGACCCCTACAATGTGAATGTAGTGCTCTAACCAGCTGAGCTAATTGTCCTTGTAGCTTTATC
>CAZQHF010000003.1:24758-36455 GCA_964593535.1 uncultured Candidatus Saccharibacteria bacterium | reverse complement strand
GGAATTATTAAAAAAACTGATTTAAAACAATTCTCAAAGATTAGAGCAAATGGCTTAACTGCAATAAAACTAGAACCAAGTGATGAGTTAATATGGGTTAAACCTACTACTGGAGATGATAATGTAATATTAGTTACAGCAGAAGGGAAATCAATAAGATTTAGTGAGAAAGGTGTAAGACCGCTTGGCAGAAATACAAGAGGTGTTATAGCAATAAAATTCAAAACTGATACAGATTATATTGTAGGAATGGGCGTAATAAGAAAAAATGAAGATAGACTATTTACCCTTTCAGAGTATGGGCATGGAAAAATGACAAAACTTTCAGAGTATCCACTACAAAAAAGAGGGGGAACAGGAGTATTTACATTCAGAGTAACACCAAAAACAGGTAAGGTTGTAGCTGCAAGAGTACTTGATCATCCTAATGCAGAAATAGTTGTAATATCTGAAAAATCAAAAGTTATCAGATCTTCTATTAAAGCCATTCCTACATTAGGAAGACAAACAAGTGGGGTTAAGGTTATGAATCTAAATACAGGAGATAAGGTTGCAACTATGGCTTTATTGTAAGTTTAGTTATCTAAATATGACACTATCTTTATCTCCCCTGAGTCAAACTCGTTAATTCTATCTGTCTTTGTTTTTGCTTTTTTAATCTCTTTAAAGAGCAGTAGCATCTCTTTTTCATTTTCAGATATCTTTTTATCAAGTATCTTAAAATATTGCTCTATTAATACCATTATGTCTTCTATTTGTACATTGTTGTTTTTCATAATATTTCCTCCTAATATTTTATTCATATATTCTTTCATACACTAAAATATATTTCTTGACCTAATATCCAATATCTCCAAGTTATATTTTTATCACTATGAAATTTAAAGTTATTCATTACGCCCTTGAGCTTTTCTCTTAGCCATATATATGTAATAATCTATAAAGTATGGATAAAAAAGAGAAATATCAAAAGTTTCTAAAAATATATCAAACATTAGGCTTTATTCTGATTTTTATTACTATTGTCCTCATTGCTATACCAACTGCCCCATATGTATGGTATAGGCTTAATCCTAATGCAGTACAAAAAGATGAAGAAAAAATAGTTCAAAATGTTGTTGAAGCAAAAGAAGAAATTCCACAAGAAGCTGAACCCGTAGAAGAAAAAATACCCCCTATTAATCCTAATCTTCCAGAAGGATACTTTGTAGTAATTGAAGAAATAGGGGTAAATTCACCAATTACAATAACAAAAGATTATAGAAAAGCACTCACAAAAGGAACGTGGATTGTAAATGATTTTGGTACACCTGAAAACGATGACCTGCCAATAATACTGGCAGCACACAGGTTTGGATATTCAAGCTGGGGAACAAAAAAGAGAAACTTAATATCCTTTTATAATCTTCCGAAAACAGGACCTGGAACAAAGGTAAGTATATATTGGAACCAAAGGGAGTATATATATGAAATATATGATGGCAATGTTGGAACATATATAACAGATTACAATGCAGATTTAATTTTATACACTTGTAAATATTACAACTCCCCAGAAAGAATCTTTAGATATGCTAAAAGAATAAATTAAAATGAAGAAAGTACTAGTATATTTAATATTTTTAATACTCATACTTTCTATTCCTCAAAAAACAACAGAGTTAAGTATAAATTGGGATACAGATAATAAAGATAAAAAGACATATCAGTGGGTTGAAAATCCAAATAGTATTATTGACACAAGTACAATAGCATTAGTAAAAGCACAAAAACAGGATACAGCCACAAATAAGTGGTGGGAGTATCCAGATGTAATATATACAACAAAAAGAAATGGGGATGACTTGCTTGTTTTAGTAAATAAACAGTACAAGCTTCCAAGCTCATATGCTCCAAAAGATTTAGTAAAAGCAAGTAAAAGTGGAATAAGAAGGGGAGAAAATTACTACCTTAGAAGCATAGTCATTCCAGATTTAACAAAAATGGTAAATGATGCCCAATCAGAAGGAGTAGATTTCTGTATTGTATCAGGATACAGGTCCTACCAAACTCAAATAGATACATACAATTACTGGTTGAAAATGAATAATGGAAATACCAGCTTGGTTGATACCTTCTCAGCAAGAGCAGGACACAGTCAGCATCAGCTTGGAACCGTTATAGATTTTAGTACAAATGAAATAGGGGATAAACTAGGCGATGAATTTTCAAACACAAAAGCAAGTAAATGGCTTTCTCAAAATGCACACAAGTACGGCTTTGTAATTTCATATCCAAAAGGATATGAAAATATTACAGGATACAAACATGAAAGCTGGCATTATAGATATATTGGAGTAGAAAACGCCGAAAGTATGATAAACTCAGGAAAAATATTAGAACTGTATCTTAGAAGCTACAACCTATAGTATAGACTTTTGGGACTAGTTAGAGTATAATACCAATGTATTTAAATTAACTAGCCCTTTAATATGAAAAAGTTAACAGCACTCTTAGCTGTAGCAGTTACTTTCCTTTCAAATGCATCTGCTGTTTTTGCAACTGGAAATGTATACGGCCCTTATAATCCCTATGAGCATGAACCAATACCTACTGGTTTTGAAGATACAAGCATTTTCTATATTGGAGCAGCAATTACATTTATAACAGGAATGGTAATTCTCTCTACAGTTAAGCGCCTTAAGAATGAGCAGTCTGTTTAAAAACAGACTGCCCTCTGGGCTTTTTTAAATACCATTATTTCTAAAAATATATAAATGAAAATATCTTTGGTTTTACCAACATACAAAAAAGAAAGAGAAGTTATTGATCAGCTTGAAAGATTATACGGATATCTTTCAAGGGTTAACCCAGATTTTGAACTCATCTTCGTTATAGATGGGTATATTGATAATACTAAAGATATATTAGAAAAGTATATAAAAGAAAACAGGCTTAAAAAAGTAAAAGTAATTGGATATAAAGAGAATAGGGGAAAAGGATATGCAGTAAGGTATGGAATGAAAAAAGCAGAAGGAGATGTAATAGGGTATATTGATGCAGATACTGATATACAGATAAGATCTCTTGGTTATGCAATTAAAGAAATTAAAAAGAATGATGTATATACTGTCATTCCTTCTAAAATGCATAAAGATTCTAATGTTGAAATGACATTTACAAGAAAAATATTCTCATATGGTTTAATAGCTGTAAACAAGATATTCTTAAAACTTCCTCAGAATATTACAGATGTAGGATGTGGACTAAAGTTGTTTAAAAAAGATTTAATACAGAGGATATTGCCTAATTTAAGGGTAAACAGATTTGCTATTGACTCTGAAATATTAAATGAAATAGGGAAAGTAGGGTATGCTGTTTCTGTAACTCCTTTCTTTTTAAACAAAAACAGATCTCAGTCTACATCTGCAAATATTAAAGATATAACAAGAATGATTATGGATATTATTAAGATATCTGTGAAGGAGTATAAAATATTCAATCAAAGAGTATTACAAGATTACAAAGAGCAAGAAATCTAAGCAATTGCTAAGTATAATCTAGTTCAACTTCAATTTCCTAAATGTTGACTTTAATTTAGATTTAGGACATAATATGTCCAATATCTAGATTATAAACAAATGAAAAAGAAAGTATTAAGCAATTTTAAAAATACAATATTTATTACAAAAGACATGCTCAGAGATGTTAGTAACGAAAATGAAGAATCCCTCTCAAAAAGTATTCATAGGTGGTGCAAAAGGGGAGAATTAATAAAACTTAAAAACGGTTTGTACATTACCAAAGAAACATATTCAAAATACATTAATACAGACGGTTTTCTTGAGCTTATTGCAAACAAACTAAGAACCCCTTCATATGTATCCCTCGAATATGCTCTTAGTAAGTACGGAGTAATTACAGAGTCTGTCTATACTATTACTTCAATTACTCTAAAAACAAAAAGAGTATTTAACAATCTTACAGGTCAATATATTTACAAATCTATTAAAAAATCATTATTTAATGGCTATAAACTTGAAAAATTTCTTTCTAATGACTATTATATTGCCACGAAAGAAAAAGCTCTTTTTGATTATCTTTACTTTAAAGCACAAACAATTCCAGAAGATATTCAGAACTTAAATATTGCAGAAGAATTAAGACTTAATTTAGATTCTTTTACAAAGAAGGATTTTGATAACTTAAGCAAATATGGAGTAATTTCAAACAACAAGAAATTAATCAGCATTATTAATAATATTAAGCAGTATGCATCTAATAGAGTATAAATTAAAAATATTAACTGAAGAATCAAAGAGCAGAGGGTATAATAACCTACTAACTCGAAACATCCTTAAAGAGTACCTTCAGGACATTATTCTTTCTATAATATACAATAGTGATTATAAAGATCTAACCTTTTACGGAGGATCCTGTTTAAGAAAAATATATAATCTTAACAGACTATCTGAAGACCTTGATTTTGAAACTCTAGAACCAGTTGCCCTTGATAATCTAAAAACTACATTACTTAACTACTTTAAAACTGAAAAGTTTGAAATGGTTTCTGCCCATGTACAAAGCAATAATAATGTAAACAGGTGTACTCTTAAATTTGAAATTATGAATTTCCTAGAACTTTCAGATAAAAAGAACGAAAAGCTTAATGTAAAAATTGAGATTAATAATATAAGTAATAAATATGATACAGAATACACACCCTATTCAAAAGATATATACAGTATGGTTGTTAAGCATTATACACTACCCGTTTTAATGTCAACAAAAATGCTTGCATGCATATTTAGAGTATTTAGAAAAGGGGATACGGATGTAAGTATTAAAGGAAGAGATTTCTATGATTTAATTTGGTATATGCAAAAAGGTGTTATTCCAAATGAAGATGTTTTTAAAGCAAACAGCTTAACTTCAAAAGAGGCTTTTAATAGAATAGATGATATTGTTAAAAACATTAAAAGCAAAGATCTTATTATAGATTTAGAGCCTTTATTTGATAACAACATATATATTAATAATTGGTGTAATAATTTTTATTCTTTTTATAACAAATACAGAAAGAAATATTAATATACAAACACTTTTAATTCCCCTTTTAGTAAAAACTCTTAGATATTGTTTCTTATATTAACTTATAGTATAATATATACATCTAATATTAAGTGGCTCATTAACAAGTAACCCTGTTATACATAAGCATTAAGTATTGATACTTATTCCAACTTATAGTATAATATAAATAGGGTAATAAAATTAAATAACCTGCTCTTTAAAAATATATTTTCTGTTATATATAAGAATTCATAGAGAGATATTCTCTTTACATATCTTTAATGAGTTCTTATGAACTCTAAGTTCTTTAAAAAGTTTTAAGTATATTATATAGACTTATGTCTTATATATTTAAAACAAAATAGCGTGTGATGAATAATAGAGTAGAGTAGGTATTTTCAGATTTTTTCAATCTGGTTGGAATAGAGATATTAAATATATTGATATTTGTATTCCATCCAGATTGGCAGAGTGCAAGTGCACAAAGCACACCATTAGGTGTAAAATTTCTGGAAAAATTTTTCAAGTAAATCCTGAAGGAGGATTATTATGAAAAAGATAATTGTTGTATTAGCCATTTTGGCAATTGTGTTGACCGCCTGTGCGAAAGTGGAGTTCTCAACGGACTACACAAAGGCATGTTATGATATCGGCGGATTGATGGGTCCACAGGGATGTCAAGCTCCCACTTGTGCTGCTGTACAAGCACCAGTAACTCCAGTAGAAGATACCGGTTGGTGCACTGCAGAAATTGTGGGAATCCCAGTCCAAACAAGTGGCGAATGTACATTCTGTACGATAAACTATGTATATGACCCCAAAGGGTTGAATCCCGGAGACGTTTTTGTCGTCAAAGATACTCCAATGGAGTATACTGCGGGAGCATACGTTTATCAGTATCAAGAGGCAAGGTTTCTTGAGTGCATCGCTGCACAACCTTTCGTCTCTGACCCTGGATATAAACCCATCTACAAATAACCTTTCTTGACTCTAGCTAGATTCCGATTCGGGGATTATCTTTTAAATATCTTCGGATATTTAAAAACCCCCAAAATCAAATCTCATCACACGCTAGAGTCTTCAAAGATGTCCTCTTTTTTTACTTAAATAGTTTTCTAAACAATTCAAATACCTTCATAAAAAGAGTAGGGGGAAATATACTAAGTATATAAACCCCTATTTTTTGTATATTCCATATTATATATTCTCTTCCTGTAGGTTTAATACCTAACTCCTTAACGGCCCAATTCCTAATCTCATTTGTCTTTTTAAAATGATCTAACATCTTAGATTGACTCTCTGTTTTAAAAGTCATTCTATATTTAAGTACTGTATCTTCTAAATTATGAAATTCTCCCTTAGTACTAAGTATTAAGAAAAGTTTGACATCTTCTACTTTCCACATATTTTCAGGATACAATCCAATCTCCTCTAATGTTGATCTTCTTAAAGTGACAGCAGGATGTGCAAAAGGTTGAAAAAGAAATAAATTCTTTTTAATATCCCTGTCTTCTACTGCATACTCTCTATGACCAGTTATATCCCCATTCTCATCTATAATATCTATCTGACCACCAACTGCTACACAATTAGGATGAGACTCAAGATACTCTACCTGTTTTTCTATACGGGCAGGATACATAATATCATCTGCATCCATTCTAGCTATATATTTACCTTTTGATTTTCTTATCCCTATATTTATTACATTCCCAAGCCCATTTTGCTTTTCTACTGGTACAGTGATAATTCTATTACCATAATTTTTAAGTATACTAAGAGTACTATCTTCTGATTTATCATCTACAACTATAATCTCAATATTTTTGTATGTCTGTTCTAAACAACTATCTATACTCTCTTTGATATATTTTTCTCCATTATGAACAGGTATTACTATTGATACTAGTGGACTATTTTCTTTCATTCTTTTTACTTAAGAAATTAACAAAGAGATATACTCCAAGCAAAAGAATAACAGCATAACCAAAATAAGACAGTAAATTAGGCCAGTATATTACCGAGATAGAATCAAAATTAATGTTTGATATGTCCCACCCTTGCTTCCATCCATTAATTGAAACTCTTGTATCCTTTCCTAATATCTGAACACTAGACCCATCCCTTGCAAAAGCAACCCAGCCAGAATTATGTGCTTGAGGAATTGACACAAGAACATTTTCATTATCTCCCAGCTCTTCTTTTTTAACTTTGTAATATGTAGAGTGAGGAGAATTAAATATATTTTTCATCTGATATTCTGTATATTCTCTTCTATTATTTTGAGTATACATCAGATTACTCCAAGCGGATGGATACTCCATAAATACAAATTCAGAAAGAACATTCTCTGTTTGTAATGTATAGCTGCTACTTCCGTATATTACATTTAAAAGCTTTTGAGTACTATCACTCTCTATAATGTCCATATGTGCAGAGTCTGAGAGAGCATAAAATATATCTTGATACCAGCATTTATTTTCCTTGTCATATATTAAACATATGGAAGATGGAATATTAGATATGTTTTTACCTTTCCAATATACCAAATACTTCATATTAGGATTTGTTTCAAAAAGATTGGCTGTCTGATTAATATAGTCATCAACAACTTTTTGGTACATACCATTGTTTACAGATACTTCAAATACCTTTGTCTGAGAATCACCTTTATTAGGCTGCCAAAGAACATATTGAAGATTATTTCCATCATACACATACCCATTGTTTCCTCTAATAACAGGAATATGTATAGTATATGTGTTTCCATTATCTAAGAAAATATCTTCCACTTTCCAGCTCTGCGAAGAAGAAGTAAGCTCAAGTTTATCTTCTAAAGAAGCTGTCTCTATTATCACCTTTCTAAAAAGTACATTTGACTGAGATCCTTTATGTATATTATTTGCATATAAAATTAAAGAGATTTTTTCATTCTTTTCTATAACAGTATCAATTAGAATATCTAAATCCCCAAACAAAGTATTGGAAGAAAAGAATTTCTCATTATTTAAACACCTCTTTCTTACATCAGAATATATGCAATATCCTGCATAATTGTCCTTATCATTCTCCCAATTAATTTTTACCCTTACTACATTTCTTTTATCACTATCCAACGGAATTGATGTATATATACAAGGAAGATCTGTATTCCCTTTTATTTCTATCCCAGAAGTAAGCTCCTGTGGTGTAACAAGTGTGCTTTCAACAACAGATTCTCCTGAACAATCACTTCCCTTTACCTGCAAGAGTAATGGAATCATATCTATACTTTCAAATTCCCCATCTGATATCCCATATACACTCTTCTCCTGCCCAAATTTGTTATCAATAGTAACACCAATAGCAGTATCAGACTTACTAAGAACTGTACTGTCAACTACAAAATAATCAGCACTCGTTACATATGCCAAGTATGGTCTCTGCACAACATCTCCCTTTATGTAAGGAAAGGATGGATAGACAAAAAGAGAACCATTGGAATAGGAAACTTCTATTGGCAATTCAGCAATACTCTCTTTCAGTAAATTAAGAGACATATATGTACTAAACCCTTTGTATTCAAACTCTCCTACTAACTCTCCATCTTGCAAATGAACATTTTGCAACTGCATATCCAATGGTGAAAGAAGAGGATATTTTGAAACATCTTTTATAAATACATCATATCCATTTATAGGAGAAAGAGACTCTGTATATATACTTTCAGCTTTCTGAGGAACCTTAAAAAGAGAAAGAGCATCTTTAGACCAAACCTTTTCATAACTGCCAAACATACTCTCAAGGCTATCCTTATCTAAATCAAACATATATCCGCTTAAGCTAATTCTTTGATCATAAAGAATGTACTTAACATCATACTTCTGCATTAGAGAAAGAAACTCTTCACTGTTTTGTGCACGAACTGCATTTGTAATATCAAGAAGTGCATCTTCCCCATCTTTAGACCCTACTGCAAGTGACATATCCATAACAGGATTAGGAATAATGTAGGATATAAATTGAGAACCCCAAAAGCCCCAATCATACTCTCTAAAATAATTATTGTTTGATGGAGGAGCATAATATATCCTTCCAACAGAATCATTCTCTTCTAAATAACTTTTTAATTCATAATACTCAAAAGGCAACTGTACTACAGCTCTATCCGCAAATATTTGACCCCTGAAGATATATTCCGAATATGCTAACTGGATAATACATAGAACAAAGAAGCTTATAACAATGAATATATTCTTGAAAGATCTCTTGCTAATAAATGAAGAGAAGAACTTTATAAGGTAAACTGCTCCAAAAGTTGATAAAACTACTAAACAGATTAAATATACCTGCCCAAGCTTAGAAAACGGCCACCTAAATACTTGCCTAAACAATGGGATATTCTCCTGCATCCATTCAAAAACATTTCCCAATGGAGGATTAAGAACCTTCATTAGAAATAACGAACCTATACCAATTACAAACCAAAATAGTAATTTGTAATTTTTCCTAGCTATCGCAAATACCAAACCTATTAATGAAAGGATAGCAGGAATTAATCCCAACACTTTATAAAAATCATACCCGACAAATAAATCAGCCATAGGAAAAACATATTCACCTTCATCCTGCTCAAAAAGCGTTCTGTTATAAAACCTAGCAGAATTTGCCAAAGTCTGTGAACTTGTTTCCTGATCAATAACAGTAGATGTAATTGTTCTATTTACATATGAATTAACAATATCTGAACTTGTTGTAAATGTATAATGTATAAAAGGTAAAATCCAAAATAGCTGAGTCGCCATTAAAACAGCCAACGTCCTCAACACATTTTTCCATTCTCTTTTTCTCCCATATTTTGAAGAAAAATGAACAAACATTGTAAACAAAACAATAAACAGGAAATCTACTAAAAACAAAGTTGAAATAATACTTGTCGCAGTAAAAAGAAGTGATGAAAGAAAGATAAATAAAAAGTTCTTCCAACTATCTTCCCTAGAGTATTTATAAATTGATAAAAAGAGTAGGGGAAGAAAACCAAAATTAACGATATACGGTGCCATATTTTGATAAAAAAGCCACATTGTCCAAAGAGTTGTAAAATACAAAACTCCTCCAAATAAATATCCATAATTAGAATACTTCTTTAACTTACTATCTTTAAGCAGCAACTTAATTAGTAAAGCAATAGACAAAGAACCAATAGCCATTGATACAAAATAGAAAAGTTGGTTAACAAGCCAAGTAGGCATAAATGTATTAAAAACAGCAAAGATACCAGATCTAAATATATCTGCTTGCTCACTGTCAGATGCAAATCCTAATACTCTGTATCCTCTCCATGCAGGAGACTCTAAATACCTGGATACTGAAAGAGCAGGGTTTAACTCTGGTGAATAATTATCATTAGACAATATATATTTCCCAGGCTTAATTGATACAACAGTAACTGCAATTAGTATTAAAACTAATAATATCAAAGGAAGATTTTTCTTTAATATATTAAGAATATTCTTAAACTTAAAATCTTTTAATTTCATATATTTAATAGTATATCAAAAATACAACCTTTTATATCTCTACACCTTAAATACCTTAAATTTTGTATTGACATTTATCATCTAAGAGTGTAACCTACTATTAGTAGTCTGCCTATATATTAAAAGGCATGAGGTACGATATATATAATATATTAAATTTCTATTATGGTTAATGAAACTATCAAAGAGGAACAAAACACTTCTTCTCAAAACAATATTGATTTAAATCAATATGATTCTGAAGTTTCTACATCAGGAACAGGAATGGTAATAGCACATAGGAAGAATAACATAATTGTTCCTGGAAACCAAAATAGTCCTCTTTTTATTACAGACTCACGAGATACTACTGTAAGAGAAGTCACATCCATAGAGTCAGAACAATCTAAAGCCTCTAGTCAAAACGAATTAAATCTCGATAACTTTGAAGAGGAAATCTACCCTCCTACAGAAACTTTACCAAAGCAATCTATTGGTATTACTTTACCAAGTTTTACCTTAGCAAGAGAAAAGAAACCCCAACCTGACATTAATCTTTCACATGAGGAGGCATTAAGAAAAAATAGAGAAAGAAATATGGGATTTACAAATGGGCTTAGTGCTGAAGGAGTTCAAGCTTTAGAAGATATTGATGACATTGCAAGAGATCTAAGAGGCAAGAATTTTGAACGACTGACAGACTTAATGGAACCTGGGGAGGCTAGAAGATATGAAGATACCATGAGAGAGAAAGAAGAAAAAACACTTTCAACTCCTGAACTTAGACCTGAATCTATTTCTCTCACACCGGAACCAACAGAAAAGGATAGATTGACAATATTAGATGAAACTCTTGAAGAAACAAACAAGATATTAGAAGAAATAGACTTAAACATTCAAACATTACAAAAACAAGGTATTGAGAATCTCTCAAGAGAGCAAATGATTGAATACCTTAGACTAATACAAAAACAATCAGAGTTAATAACAAAAACATATGAAATACAACAAGAGAAAAACAAAATAGCCATTGAAAAAGTCATTGAAATATTACAAAAAGAAACAGCATTAACTTCTCCTACATCTGAAGAACCTACATCTGAAGAACCTACATCTGAAGAACCTACATCTGAAGAACCTACATCTG
>CAZQHF010000003.1:18396-24658 GCA_964593535.1 uncultured Candidatus Saccharibacteria bacterium | reverse complement strand
GAAGAACCTATATCTGAAGAACCTATATCTGAAGAACCTATATCTGAAGAACCTATATCTGAAGAACCTACATCTGAACCTACACCTGAACCTACATCTGAACCTACACCTGAACCTACATCTAGTGATAGTATCAATTATCTTGAGGATCAACTCAGCGAATTAAGAAGAGAAAATACCCCTGAGCAACAATCTGCAGCACTAGGAAGAGAATTGGCAGCACTGGAAGAAAAATTGGCATCAGTAGGTTTAACAGATGCAGAAAAAATAACATATTTTGATATTTTAAAAGCAAAAGAAAACATAGATAAACAAATAAACAGGGTAGAACAGGAGAGTAAGAAGAAGAGAGAAAGAAAAGAGAAGATAATAAAAATAGCAGCAGGAATAGCTGGAGTAGGAGTAGCATTGACTACACCAGCACTGGGAGTAGCTGCTGTAATTGGAATTACATTTGGTGGTAGAACATTAGGCAGAGCAATGCAAAGACAATCTGAAAGATTAAGATCTCAATCTAATTCAATTAAATATGAATCAAGAAAAGGGAAAACACTTATAGAATTAGAAGAAATGGATAGAAAACAAAAGAGGAAAGAATTCTGGGCTGACAGATTAGGAGAAGTTAGTGCAGTATTAATAGGAGGCTCAACAGGATATGCCATTGGAACTCTTTTTGAAGGAATAGTTGGAAAAGATTTTCAAATAGGGGGAGGTAAACCTCCTGAGACACCAGTTGGTACAAGTACAACAAGTAGTACAAATACTCCAGCATCAGCTTCGGAGAGTGGATCTCTTGGTGGCAATACTCCATCTGCACAAGCATCTACACCTAATAGTACAATGCCTGATGCTACTACTATTGGTACAAGTCCTGAGAGTTGGTTAACAGAAGAAACTTTTAATGCATCAGACCTTGGTTGGGATTATAAAGACATGGGATGGCTAGGGGACGAAATTCACCTTACTGAACTTGGAGGTGAAGATGGTATTATGCAAGGGGAGTTCTTTCAAAAACTATCTGAATTGGTACCTAAAGAAAAACTAGCAGGCCCAGCTAGTGGGAATATAGTAAATCAATTCTTAAGACTTGTCTATGCAAAAGGACTTGACCCTGTTGTTGCAGCACAAAAAGCAGCAGAAACCTTACTTAGCAGATGATAAATAAATTGTATTTTAAATAAAAATGAAAGATGAAATTATTCAAAAAATAAAAGAAGCAGGAGTACCTGAGCAAGAAATTGAAACATTTTACAATTTCCTCTCTGAGCAAATTTTAGATTTGCTTTTTCAAGATTTAACAGAAAAGCAAACAGATGAAGAATTAACTATTATAGAAAACAGAATTAAAGAAGCAAAATCAACAGAACATCTTGAGGCAATTATTCAAGAGCTTGCACTTACTACATATGGAGAAAATGCTGCACAAGAAATAAATAATATGTATTTAGACCTAATTGACGATTTTAAAAAGAATGTTGAAGACGCAAAAGCCCTAATACAAAGAGCTAACCAAGGAGATAAAGATGCAATGGAACTGCTTAATAAAGCTATGGAAACTGACATGTATAAAAGTATAATGGGACTAGAAGAATAGCTCTCTATTGTAAAGGATGACTCTTTCTAACAGTTTCTTCTGCAAGTTTCTCACTAGCATGTATATATTTTGTTGTTGTATCAAGGCTTTCATGACCTAAAAGTATCTGTAACCCAACAGGATTTGCATCATTCTCAGCCATATATGTAGCAAAACCATGCCTAAGACTATGTGCTGAAGTTGGAATCTGTATACCTAATCTTCTTCTGTAATCTGCAATTTTTTCTTGAAAATAATTAGTAGATATCCTAGCATTAGGCTTTTTACTCCTAATTCCAACAAACGGAATGAATAGAGCAGGGGAGTTGAATTTATTCAAAAACCCACTCTTTCTATATCTCTCCAGTAATTTTAAATACTTCCTATTCTCTGAATCAAAAACCTCTAAATTACTAAGATCTTTTTGATTAGAATCTTCCCCTACCCCTAAATCTGTTAACAATTTGTTAACATCTCCCTGCTTTTCATTCTTCTCTTTCTCGGAAAATGCATACTCCAACCTCAATTTTAAATATTTATTTAACCAATTCAGAGACCTTTTTGTCATATATACAGCTCTTTCTTTTTTACCCTTACCAGTAATATATATCTTACCCTCAGCATTTAATTGATCTAAGTTTAAATTGATTAGTTCAGAGATTCTCATACCAGTACCAAAAAGCATTTCTAACATGCATCTATTTCGCAAAGCAACTCTTTCATCTTTTTCAAACTCCATAGGAGATTCTATTAACCTAACAAGATCCTCTAATGATGCAACCTTCTTTGTTACCTTTTCTTTCTTAACCATTTTTATACCATCAGGGGGAATTGGGATATCTAAATCAAATTCAATCCTAAATTTAAGATATGATCTTAGAGCAGACAACATCCTATTTATACTACTAGCCTTAAGTCCACCCTCACTTCTTGCTCTAGAATTAAGAGGCCTTTCTAAAATACCAAGCGAACCATACACCTTACCATACACTTTACTTAAAAAATCTTCCCCATACTCCTGATTCAATGGTGCAACTATACCAGAAGAATTTTTCACAGGCCTTCCTGAGCCTTTCAGGGCCTCGTCACCATTTTGTATTGATTTAAAGCCACTTTCAACACATTTCTCCCTTATTTTATCTAAATCTTTAAGATGATTCCCGCTTCGCAGATATCCTTTATAATTTAAAATATCTAATTTGCTTAAACTCTTAAACTCAATATTATTAAAATACAAAAACACACTAAATATACACAAATCTCTTGCATAATTAACAATAGTCTGGAAACTATATCCGCTATTTTGAAGATTTAAAAGAAACATATCCTGATCAGGAAGTTTAGGAATGTCTTTTAATAAATATGTTCTCTTCATACTAATATATTATCTCCTAAAAATTTAAAGTCAAAGTAGGGGACCCTAAATTTTTTTAAAAGAGAGAAAAGAAAAATTATAGGGGAAATGTAAAAAGAAAATAAAAAAAATATTTTTTTATTCCTCTCATTTATTTTTGATTTTTAAAATTTACTTAATCTTAGCTAAATTGATACTCCCCCAGCAGACATAAATATATGACTGCATATAAGAATGATTATACTCGGTTATATATTACAGAGAATAAAGGTATATGTCAAGCAAAGGAGTAGTACTCCCCCATCATCATATATAAAATTTTTAACATACAAAATTATCTCTAAATACTTCTTCTATATAATTATTAAACAAATATTAATTAGCACTTAGTTATCCACATTGATATTACTATGGGATGTGTGAAACTATGGGCTTGTTCCTGAGAAACCCCCACTACTCCCCTACCCTCAACTAGACTATGAAAAAATGTTTAAAATGAAATTCAAAACAATAACCGCAATTAATGCAAGAATATACAAAAGCAATGAGTAATTAAATTTCGTATCATCCACTTTCATATTAGCTATTCCAATAGCAACAAAGTACCCTACTGCTGGAGATAGTGCAGACACCTCATGTAAAATTCCAGTAAATAGTGTTGCTAAAAACATAAAAAAAACTATTAAAGAAACTAACATAGCTTTACGTTTTAAAACAAATCCCTCAAAACCTATATTTCTAAGATGAATAAAAGCAAAAAACCAAAGTATTCCAAACTCAATTGGTAAGAGAAAATATATTGGAAGTTGCAAAGAAAGAAGAGCAAATGTAAGGAAATATATTGAAAGAGTTGAAATAACATAAGAAGTAGTTTTTCCTACCTCTGCAAGAGGAATATTCTTATACAAATTAACATTAAAGACATTAGTCATTAAAAATGAAATATATGATCCTATTGATACAAGAAGAATTAGTATAAAAAGGAAAAGACCTTGATATATACGACTAAACTTCTCAACAAAAAACAATTGAATAAAAAGATACTCTGACATGACAAAAAGAGAGCTGTAAACAAGATATGGAAGCGACTTTATCTTTACTTGAAAATTAAATGCCCAAATTAAGCCTAAGAAAGAAACTATAAAATATACAGCAGCAGTAGTTAATATCCTTGTTACTGTCATATCTTGACTCTTAATCAATGTCTGTATAAACATTGTTAAGCCTACCAAAACAGACAGAGTAATCATTTTTCCTCTTTTCACTGAATCTTCTGTTTTAGAAGTAGCTGTTTCTACTGCCATATGCTTTCTACATATTTTATACCCTTAGAGGTCAATACCCTCCCTCGTGAAGTTCTTTTTATCAAACCACATTTCATAAGATATGGTTCATGTACGTCTAAAAGAGTTGACACTTCCTCAGAAATACTTGCTGCAAGTGTAGACACACCTACTGGACCGCCATCAAAGTTAAAATATATAACTCTAAGGATTTCCCTATCAATATTTTCTAATCCCATATCATCAATACCTAGAAGTTTCATCGTCTCATTTACTACATTAGCAGTGACTACCTTTTTGTTTTTACTTTGTGCAAAATCTCTTGTTCGTCTGAGTAATCTTAGCCCTACCCTAGCAGTACCTCTTGATATAACAGCTAAAAGTGTTAATGCATCTTCATCAATATCAATTTCCCAAAGTTTTCCAGCTCTTCTTAATATCTCAATCATATCCTCATCGCCGAAAAAGTCCAAACGCTGTATAAGACCAAATCTATCTCTCATAGGAGGACTTATTTTCCCTATCTGTGTAGTAGCACCTATTAGTGTGAACGGCTCTAAACTTAAACGAATTGTTTTCGCAGAAGGACCCTTTCCCATTACAATATCCAATGCTCTATCCTCCATAGCTGGATACAAAACTTCCTCAACTACTCTTGATAAACGATGAATTTCATCAATAAACAAGACATCATTTTTCTTTAAACTCGTAAGTATTGCCGCCAAATCCCCTTGCCTTTCAATAGCAGGACCAGAAGTTATCTTAATTGAAGATCCTATTTCATTTGCAATTGCAAGAGCAAATGTTGTTTTACCCAAGCCAGGAGGCCCATAAAAGAGAATATGATCCATAACCTCTCTCCTCTTTTTAGCTGAATCAATCATCATCTTTATAGTTTCTTTCTCCTGCCTTCTACCTATCATTTCATTTAATCTAGATGGTCTAATTTTTTGTTCAGCTTCATCTATATCACTACCCTGTACAACTACCCTACTCTTTTTAAGAATATTTTTTTCTTCAGTTTTTTTACTTGATTTAATCATATATTTAATCCTGTAAAACTTTTTTTATTAATATTTCAATATCTACATCTCCCTCTTTAAGAACCTCTTCTCCTTTCTTTATACCATCTTTTAAGTCTTTACCAGCAAAACCTAGTGATTTTAAAGCATCTTTTAGCTCACCTAGCTTTACATTTTCCTTTATTTGCAAATCATCTTTTTCAAAATCTATCCTTCCTCTTAATTCAAGTATGACTTTTTGTGCACCTTTTAGACCAAGCCCTGGTGTTTTGCTCAAAAGTACAGAATCGCCATCCAAAATAATCTTCTTAACTCTATCCATACTGTATGTTGAAAGTATAGACAATGCAGATTTAGGTCCTATTCCTGAAACAGTTAAAAGCTCTTCAAAGAAATCTCTCTCCTCTTGAGTAGCAAAACCATACAAAGTCTGACTATCTTCTCTAACTTGAAAACTTGTATATACAGATATCTGTGAGCCTACTTGAACAAAATTAAACATTGATGTAACAAAAACCCTGTATGCTATCCCTGATGGTAAGAGAACATCAACATAATTATTCTTTCCTATATTATTTTTTAAAACTTTACCTGATATATATGAGATCATATTAAGAATTTTAAACTATTTAAGTAAATTGTCCATCTTTAATCTATCAAAGCAGGCTATAGAGATGGCAAGAGCATCCGAGACATCATCAGGTTTAGGTATCTCATCAAGCTGTAATAACCTTTTAACATTCTCCTCCACCTGCCTTTTATCTGCCTTCCCATATCCTGAAATACTGCTTTTTACTTGTAATGGAGTAAACTCATGCACAGGGATATTTAACTCTTCTAGCACAAGTAATACAACCCCCCTAGCCTCTCCAACAACTATTGCTGTTTTAGCATTATTATAAAAGAGAAGAGTTTCTAAACCACAATACTCAGGATTAAATTCTTTAATAATTTCTCTCAAATCATTATATAGCTCAAGAAGTCTTTCACCTATAAGGGCTTGTTTAGAAGTAGTTATTGCCCCATAATC
>CAZQHF010000003.1:4718-18296 GCA_964593535.1 uncultured Candidatus Saccharibacteria bacterium | reverse complement strand
AAACTTTGTATAAACCTCAATTCCCTCTATACCATCTAAATCCACCTCCTTTATATCCTCAACACCTTTAATATCCATTAATTTCATCATTACCTCTTCTCTATTTTCTTTAACATATTTATCTTCTGCTCCAAACTTCTCTGCCTTTTCCATATGTCCACTTCTTAAAATAATTAAACCCTTAGTATCAAAATTCCATGATACAGACCCATTCTCTGCTAATCTCCCCCCTATTTCTTCAAACAATCTTCGCAGTTCAGCAACCGTCCTGTTTCTGTTATCAGTTAAAACATCAACAAGTATTTGAACACCTCCATGTCCAAATCCTTCAAAGGTAATCTCTTCATATGTTACACCACTATCCCCTCCGCCAACTCCTTTCTCTATTGCCTTTTGTATTTTATCTATAGGGAATCCAGCCGCCTTTGCCTTATCAATATACAGTCTAAGTGTAGGATTCATTTCAGGATCACCTCCTCCTTTCCTTGCTGCATGAGTAATTTCTACAGACAGCTTAGAAAAAACCTTTCCTTTTTTAGCATCATTTAACTCCTTTTTATGTTTTATTGTTGACCATTTAGAATGTCCAGACATAAATATACAAAAATATGTTATATACAAGATATTCTATCACTTTGACAGATTAAGAAAAAGGGGACTATTCTTTCGAATTATTACTGTTTTCATCTTTTCTTCTCAAAGACCTGTTTCCACTATCGCTATATGTCTGACTGCTCCATCTTGCAATTTTGTCTTCAATAACTTCTTTAGGAGTACCATATTTCTCCCTAGATTGGGCAATTACCTGCCCTCTTAAGCCAAATGGCTCATATCTAAGCGGTAGGGACCTTCCACTAAATGCATTTGATGTCATTCCATCTATACACAGCTTTATATACATAGAATGAGCATCAAGTGAAACTAAATCCTCAGAATTAACAGAAGGAGCAAACTCTTTTTCCAATATTGCAGCATCAGCCTGACTTACAACAAATGACCCCAAAGTACCTACATTACCAAAAATAGCCTGCTGTACAGTTAATGGAAGCTGATCAATATATTGATTTGTCATACAAAGATCCAATTTAAACTTCCTTGCCTCGGATAATATTTTAGCAAATGAGTCTGTTGCAAAATTCTGAAACTCATCTACAAAAAGAAAGAAATCATTCCTTTGATCAGCAGGTATATCTACTCTTTCAAGTGCAGTAGATTGCAATCTTGTAATAATCATTCCGCCAAGTAAGGAAGCAGTTTCTTCTCCAAGTTTTCCTTGTGCTAAATTAACAAGAAGTATCTTCTTGTTATCCATAATATCTCTAAGATCGATTGTTGATTTAACCTGACCAATAATGTTTCTAGTAACGGCTGAGGATATAAATCTACCAACTTTATTCTGTATAGGAGAGACAGACTCTGCTAAGAGTCTTGGGTTTTGAGCCATCTGTGCATACTCTTCCTCCCAGAATTTAATAAGAATGGGATCATTAACCTGCTTTAAGATAAATTTACGATAGTTTCTATCAGTAAGAAGCCTTGTAACAGACAAAAGAGTTGTACCTTGTGCTTCAAGAGCAGTAGCAACAGCATTTGTTAAAATATACTGCAACCTAGGACCCCATGATGTACCAAACTGTTTATGAAATACTTCAACCACTCCATCTGCTATTAAATCTCTCTGTGATTTATCTTTAAGTTCCAGAAGATTAAAACCAATAGGATACTGTGTATCAGTAGGATTAAGATATATAACATCATCTATACGATTAGGAGGGATAAAATCTAAAAGCTCATCTACAAGTTCTCCATGAGGGTCCACCATACATGCACCATCACCATGTAATATATCTGAGATAAACATATTTTTAAATACAGTAGATTTCCCTACCCCAGTTTTACCTAATATGTAAAAATGCTTTCTTCTATCTTCTTTTTTTATACCAAACTCATACCTTGTTCCTCTATAATCTGTCTCTGCAAAAACGGTAACATTATCATCCTCAGCCGTTGGAAGATTCATAGGAGGTTCTATTTTCTTTGACCTGCTCCATGCAATATTGGGCGTTTCAACAGAGATATTAGGCATATGATACAAAGAAGCAAGCTCTTCAATATTAATAATATCTGCAGTATCAGATGGTAAGTATCTCTTTACATATTTAGAATATATCTGTTCACCACTCTCCTTAGGCTTTGAATGTACAAAAGAATTAAGATGAGCAGTAGTAAACTGCTTAAAACTTGCAACAATATCTCTCAATATTTGTTCAGATTCTATCTGTGTTGAAGCCTTAGTAACTACCCTAATCTTAAACTCAAAACCTACTTTAAGCATCTTTAACTCTATTTCACTCAACTCCTCTTCCTGCCCCGGCTGTAATTTAATAACCTCTTTTCTCTCAGAAGCCTCTACTGTGGTTGTAAGTGTTTCTCCAACACCCTTAAAAATCTTTGAAAGATTAAACCAGAAACCACCAGCATATGGATCTTTTCCGTCTTTTATATCACTTATATACTTCTTTGAATTTGCCTGCCAATAGTTAGCAACAGGTCTAACAAGAATTTGAATCCATGCACTCTGATTAATTTTTAAATCAGATATTGCACCTGTAATTGCAGCTAATGGATCAACATCAAAGTTTCTAAATGTCTTAATAGGAAAAATATAGTCCTTTTCTAGTTCTATCTCACCTGTTGTAACAAATAATTGAGTATTCTGCTCTTTGCTTAAAGTATAATCCTGCACATATGTTATATCTGCATTAGGATACTGTGCATATATCTGACCCTCAATGAACTTAGCAAGATGTCTAGGTACTACTGCATAAAATCTAATTCCACCATTCCCACTTGATTCTATTTCAAAGCTCACTAAATCAACAGATCTTACATTATCACCCAATATCCCGTGAATTGAAGCAAACATCTGCTCAGCTGCAAGAGGAGTTTTATCATTTTCTCTAGGAACCAGTATTTGCATAACAACAGGATCTCTAACCTCCTGAAAAACCTCTGCATCATCACCTTTCCCTCTATTAAGAAGAATCATAATGATGCCAAATATTAATGATATGCCAATAATTATTAAAATTGCTGTAACTATATCCATAACTATTTCATTTTACATTAGAAAACAAATATTTAGAAGATATTAAAAAGAATAAACAGTAGGAATATCTTTTCCTAATATTATTACAATGTCCCCAGTTGTCATAAAAGATGGCCTTCCTTCAATAATTTCATATGTACCTGGGAACAGCTCTAGTATAACATCAAGAGAGTTTTTAAAATTTTCTGCTTTAGGAACATAAAACTTTGTTTTCTCTTCCAACTGTGGTGCATTATCATATCTAACAACTTCACATCCACTGTTTCTAATTTTTCTAGCATACTGACCTGCATAACCAGTCATACCACTTCCATTGTATACCTCCACTCTAACCTGCTCTTTCTCAAGCTCTCTATCAAGCATATTATCAATAAACTCCCTCCACACAATATCATATTCTTCTACATTAACATAGCTTGTAATACCGACTCCGCTTAATGATTCCTGCTGAGATAGATATTTGCTACTGCTTAAATCGATAAGATAAGGGGCTGATGAAAGAATATCCGATTGTATCTGACCAAATCTTGAAATTACTCCCCCAAGTGTTAACAAAGATGAGTATATCTCTGCATAAGCATCTTTCAGCTGAGGAGCAGACTTTAAAAGATTAAACCACCCAAGCTTTGATGCAAAAACATTAAGGAAAAATGCCTCCTGATTAACCTCAAATCCATTTGAATAATATTGAGCATATACAGATCCTTCTGATGAAGCCTCAACACTTTGGAAAAATATATTTCTTGCCTGCGGAGTCACCCATATGTATTCATCTATATTTCCTCCTAGTAGCTGCTCAAACTGCCATATTGCATATTCATATCCTCTTCCTTCCTGCAAAAAATCTCCAGCGAATTTAAATGAAGCTACAGGAATACTACCTCCGAAATCTTCCTTTACACCTCTATACTCAACCCAACCTGGAATAAATACAAGCACAGAACTTCCTTTCTCTTTATTTTGGACATAAAGATATGCCATAGATATCTTCTCTCTCTCATTGTACTCTTCCTCAAATACAATCAATGTCTTTTCTAATTGATCTTTTCTTTCAGAAAGAAGATAATAATTAGAATTACTCTTTTCCAAAATATCTATACTCTTAATATCCCTTAAAGCTATATATCCATAAACAAGGTATCCCACAATACAAATAATAAAAAAGAAAGCAAACAGTCTTCCTGTATTAATATGAATCTTTTTCTTTGTATTTTTATTTACTTTTGTTCTATACCTATCTCTTTTAGTAGCCATATTTAACAAGTAAAAACTAATCTTTTCCCGTCCATACCTACAAAACTTAATAAAACTGCTTCAAGCATAATATTATCTCCACTACCCCTTCCATACAAGCTATCCCCCTTTATATGATAACCCAAATAATTCAGTGTTGCTCTAATCTGGTGCATTCTTCCTGTCTCTATTTTTATAATCGCCTCATTTCCACCAAAGAGTATATAGCTTAATGCATATTTAGAACCAGGGAATTCATACCCCTTAAACTCCATTTTATACCTATCTGTTTTACTTCTTCCTATATATCCTTCTACTTTCTCCCACTCATTCCAAGGTTTCATTTTTATGTTCATTTTTTCTACATACTCTTTTAAATCAAACTCCTGTTCAACATTTGTATACTCTTCTAACACTGCATGATATATCTTTATAACTCTTCTATTCTTAAACTCCCTCCTTAAAAATTCCTGTGCTTCTTTATTTTTCCCAACAACTACTAAACCTGAAACTCCCTTATCAAGCCTATGTACAATCCCAGCTCTATCTACTAAACTGTCATACTCGCCCTTGTTTTCAAGATAATACCTAACATAATTTGCTAATGTACCTCTTTTATTCCCAACACCTGGGTGCATTACTAAGCCCTTTGGCTTGTATAAAACCAGAGAATTTTCATCTTCATACCTAACATCAAGCTTTCCCTTTTGAGGAATAATTTCTTCACTTAAATCCAGATGTCTTTTATGCTCTTCCCAATACTCTTCATTTATCTCCACTACATCTCCCTCTTTTAACCTGTATCCTTTTTTACATGGCTTATCATTTACAATACACCCATTCTGAATATCTTTCTGTAATATACTTCTAGATATTCCTTTGTCTTTTAATATTTCTGAGAGAAAAGTGTCTACTCTTTTACCTTTCTCTTTATTATCAATTTTAATTCTCATATTACATTTTACACTACAAAAACTCAAAGGAATACTACTTAAGTAAACTATTTATCTTTAAATGATAGAAGGTGGAAGAATAAATATGCTGAGATTATAACTATAAAAGCATCTGCTAAATTAAAAGATATACCAAAAAGGGAGATATAGTCGCATACAACTCCATACCATACTCTTACAATCAAATTACTTAAACCTAAAACTGCAAGAGAAAACAATAAATATCTTACCTTCCCTACTTGTTTAATTCCCCAAATTATAATCAGTACAATTAAAGCCCCTGAAAGTAAAGCTTCCCCATAGATATTGATACCAAAAGCAATACCGCTATTTAAAACACATAAACCTAAGGAGTAAAGTGAAAATGACAAAACAATATTAAGAACAGAAGCAAAAATTGAAAGAACAAATATATATGTCATAACTATCCTGCCCTAACAGATCTTACGGTTGAAACACTCTGTATTTTTACCCTAGCCTTTCTTAAATCTGATATAAAGAAGTAAGACATAGTTAATGACCAAACAAAAAATATTCCTATAAAAGCATTCTCTAAAACTGTTAAACTTTGCGAAAGATAAAGAGAGAGTATATATACAGAAGAAAGAATAACTATCAATGTCCCTACATACCCTAAAACATATCTTTCATAAGAAGACTCTTTAACAATTTTTGATATAAAGTGAGAAAGAAGATAAAAGATTATTAATATAGCGATTAAAATTAAACCCCTGTATATCCATTCATTAAATCCTGAGGTAATCCCTGTATATATAAAAGAAAGACCTAAAAGTCCTGCGGAGGAGAAGAATATAGGAAAAAACATATCTACCCATTTCCATTTCTTTACAACAAGAGAAAAGAATGTTAAAGAAAGAAGCATTGACACAAATACTGCTAGTATGATTAAACCACCATCCCATATACTAAAGAATTTCCATGGCAAGAGTCTAAATAAATAAACCTTATCACCATATCTTTCATATGGAAGCCAGTACCATATATATAAAGAGAAGACAGAACCCCATGCAAGAATAATATAAACAACTCTTCCTATTATTACACTTATTAGAGCTGATAATACATATATATCAAATACTGAAGATCTATTTTTCCTTGTTTCAATACACCCTCTCCAAAATATATAAAGACCAAGAAAAAACAATATGACATACATCACAAATGGATTTATTCCCTGTATATACTCTTTTATTTGAGAAAAAATTTCTCCCACACTTCTTTTATTATACTTTATTCTTATCTCTTCTTTTTCTTCTTTTTCTTCTTTTGTTTACTGCTTTGTACACCTATTTGTTGATTCTTAGTGCTATTTTCCTGTACTACTTGCTCCTCATATTTTTCCTCTTTCTTTCCTCCCAACTTTGATATAGAAGAAACTATGGAATTTCCTAATTTAACAACAAAACTATTTCCTGTTTTGTATTTTGTCATCTTTGATTCAACAGTCTTTTCTGCCTCCCGCTTTGTCGCAGTAATCTGCTTCTCCATTGCTTGTACAGTAGGATACTCTTCTTGTGTTTCTTTCTTTTCCTTAATTTTAAAGCCACAGTACTCACAAAACACATGATCCTTATCTATTAGCACACCACACTGAGAACATTTAACCTTAAGCCTGTATCCGCAATTTGTACAAAAGACATACCCTGGATAAAGCTGAGAACCACATCTAGGACAATCCCCAAGCTCAGATGTCTCATATTTTAAATATCTTCTCTCCAAATCTTCCCAGTATATTTCCTCTATTGTCTCACTAGGTCTAATAATTAAGTATATTATTAATCCAAAAATATTAAAAAATATTACAAGCAGAATATATCCTATCTTTAGTCCTCTCTTAGAAGTTCTCTCACTTGAATCAACCCATACCCAACCTATTATTACCAGCCAGAATACAACTAAAGCTACTATAAATAGTGTTCCAAACATATTAAAATCAATATTCCCTACAAAATCAAAAAAATCTAGAATAATATTCTCTAAGTTCATATTTTTAAGTTTTATTTTATTTTAAAAATGGTCGAGGAGGGAGTTGAACCCTCATACTATTGCTAGCATGGGATTTTGAGTCCCACGTGTCTGCCAATTCCACCACTCGACCACACCCTGTAATTATATCTCATTAAAACCTTTGTTGTATACACTAATTCTTTTCTTTGTACAAATTCCTGAAACTGGCAATTTCATTGATAAAGGCTAGTTCAACTACACCTGTAGGACCATTTCTATGTTTTGCAACAAATACTTCTGCACTCCCCTTCTTTTCTGTATCTGGATTCCATGTCTCTTCTCTATCTAAAAATATTACCACATCGGCATCTTGTTCTATTGATCCAGATTCTCTCAAATCAGAAAGCTGAGGCCTTCTGTTCTGCCTTAACTCTATTGCACGTGATAGCTGAGATAGAGCAACTACAGGAACATTAAGCTCCTTAGCAAGATTTTTAAGACCCTGGGACACTTCACCTACTTCAAGTGCTCTGCTTTCCTTTGTATTACCATGCATAAGCTGGAGATAGTCAACAAATATAATGTCAACACCCTGTTCTAGCATAAGTCTTCTTGCTTTTGTTCTAATCTGATTAATATTTTGACCAGGACTGTCATCAATAAATATGTTAGCATCAGCAAGCTCACCCATTGTATTTGCTAGTTTTACCACTTTCTCCTCATTTAATTTGTTTGTTCTAATCTCCCAAAAGGGAATACCTGACTGCATACCAAGAAGTCTATCCATTATCTGCATATTTGACATTTCTAAAGAAAAGAATGCAACATTCTTCTTCTCAATTAAAGCTGCATGCCTCATCATATCAAGTGCTAATGCTGTTTTACCAACCGAAGGCCTTGCAGCAAGAACAATTAAATCAGACTTTTGAAAACCACCAAGTAGAACATCTAACTCTTTAAAACCAGTAGATATACCTGAATAATCATCACTCTCCTTTGAATGAGAAGCCCTTTCATATGCATCTTTAAGTAACTCCTTTATATGTACAAAATTACTCTGAATCCCTTCCTGAGCAATATTAAAAAGAAGTGTTTCTGATCTATCAACAACTTCGGGCAAAGCAAGAGTTTCATCAAATGCCAACCTAGTTATCTCTGATGAAGAAGAGATAAGACCTCTTCTAGTCGCTGTTTCTTTAACAATATTTCCATATTCAACAGCATTAGCAGCTGTAGGAACAAAAGATGCCAACTCTGCAAGATATGCCCTTCCACCTATCTTACTTAATATCTTTTTCTTTTTTAACCTATCAGAAACAGTAACAAGGTCAATAGGAAGACCACTTTCAAAAAGTTCAAGAATAGTCTCATATATCGCAACATGTCTTTCATCATAAAAGTGTGTAGGGGAAAGCCAACCAGAAACTTCAATAAGGGCATCTCTGTCTAACAAAATTGACCCTAGTACTGACTTTTCAGCATCTATATTTTGTGGCGGTACTCTTTCCATATTTTTTAATTAAGAAATATAACCTCCATTATTTTACTCTCCTGCTCAACTGTAGAAGAAACATTTAAAGATGACTGCTCCTTAACATTTGTAAACCCAAAATATTTAATCAAATCATCTCTACTTTTAATATTTTTCCCCACTTTTAACTCATCTCTTTTATATGCACAGGGCAGTAGAATAGTAGGATCAATATAGCTAAGAATCTTTTCAATTTTCTCATAATCAATGAACAAATCTCCATTCCCTATGGGAAGTATTAATACATCTACATCACCTAAATCTTTTGTCTTTGAAACATCTAATGAATTATCAATAATTCCCATATATACAACCCTTAAATTTCCCTCATCTATTGTATAAAAAGGAAGATTAATAGCTCTTCTAATCATCATACCCCCTATTTCATACTCCCCTGGAGAAGAAATTTCAAAGATATTTTCTCTGTGATCAGGCTCAATTTTCTTCTCTAACTTATACTCTTTTAATATATCTTCTTTACCATACAAATCCATTTGAGAAAAAAGAAGAACATCTGCTTTACACTTAGGTAAACCAATACCACTCTCTTCAAGCGCCACAGGGTCTGTTAATATTGATATATTATCATTACTTAAAGAAAAAGATGACCAACCAAGACTTTTAATCTTCATATTTGCACATACTAATCTTAACAAGGGCAGTACATATACTCTGTAAAAGTATATCAATTTTTAATCAGAAAGTCCTAAAGATTTTTTAATATCCTCCATTAAAGACTCTTTCATTTGTTTCTGAACCAGCTCTACCTTCAAACTTTCTAAAGAAGAAATCACCGCCTGAAGCTGAATCATAACTTTATCTTCATCGATATCACTCATCATCATTCTTTTTATCCCTTTTATTTGTCCATCTATTCTATTTACTCTGTTTTGAATTCTTTTTGGATATTTCATATTAGATTAGTATATTGAGAAATTATACAAAAAGCAACTTTTAACCCCCTTGACACAATTAGCACTCAGTGCTATTCTTTGCTAACAGTAAAATTATATTTAAATTTTAATATTAAAATATATGAAAATAGTAAAAGTTAATCAAAAACCACAGAACACACTATATACTCCTGTAAGTTCATTTATGGATGAACTTTTTAATTATCCACTAACAAGATGGGATGATTTATTTATGAAAGAGTGGGAGAATCTTTCAGCAGATATTTGGGAGGAAGACAACAATCTCTTTGTTAAAATGGCAATGCCTGGAATAAAGAAAGAGGATATAAAGATATCAGTAACAGCAGATAGCTTAACTATTGAAGGTAGCAGCAAAGAGGAAGCTGAAAAGAAAGATAAAAAGTATTTCTTAAAAACTTTTCAGACTAGCTCATACTCTCAAAGCTTTAATCTGCCTACAACTGTAAATCCTGATGCTGTTGAGGCTAAATTTGAGGATGGTGTCTTAACTGTAAGATTACCAAAAGCAAAAGAAACTCAAGCAAAACAGATTACAATTAAATAAATCATTACTGGAAGAGGCAGATTCTACTCTGTCTCTTCCCAAACATCTTTAGTTTATAGACACATAATATATATTCTGATATAATCTTCTCTGTTATGAAAAAAGATATTCATCCAAAATACAACCATAATGTAAAAGTAGTATGCTCATGCGGAAACACCTTTATAACAGGTTCTACTCTACAAACAGATACTATCAATGTTGAACTATGCTCAAAGTGTCATCCCTTTTATACAGGCGAACAAAAGATTGTTGATACGGAAAATGTTGTTAAGAAATTTGAAGAAAGAGCTAAAAAGAGCTCACAGATGTCATTTAGAAGTAAGAGAGAAAAGATGGCTGAAAGAAAAGCAAAAAGAACAGAAACAAAGTCTTCTCCCAATCTTACTCTTAAAGATATGCTTGCAAATGCAAACATTTCAAAGTAACAGTACCCCATTATATATTTAAGTGATATTACCCATATATATGGACATAGAAAGTTTAAAGAAAAAATACACAGTACAACCTGTAGAAGAAAAGAAAAATGAGCTTGAGAAAGAGCTTCAAGATGCTCTACTCTCTCACAGAGATATTACACAGCTTTCCCTAGATCTTTCATATTATACTCAGCTGTATACTTACTACTCTAATATTAATAAAGATATAAATAAGTATGAACAGGCAACCGAACTATTAAAAGAAACCTCTGATCAAGAGTTAAAAAATTTAGCAACCTCTGAGATTGAAGAAGTTAAAAAAAATATAGAGGAAAGTGAAGAACTGATTAAAAAACTTGAAATTGAAAAATACTTTCATGATAAAGATGATAGTAGAAATATTATCTTAGAAATAAGGGCAGGAGCAGGAGGAGATGAAGCTGCTCTGTTTGCTGGTGACCTTTTTAATATGTATAGAGCATATGCAAATAAAAAAGGATGGGAGGTACAAATAATTGATAGTAGTGTATCAGAAGATGGTGGATACAAGGAGGTAATAGCTCATATTACAGGAAAAAATGTATACAAAAAACTGAAATATGAAAGCGGAGTACACAGAGTTCAAAGAATACCTGTAACAGAATCCTCTGGAAGAATTCATACATCTACTGCAACAGTAGCAGTACTTCCTGAAGCTCGTGAGATAGATATACAAATTAACCCAGAAGATTTAAGAATTGACGTAATGAGAGCATCAGGTGCAGGAGGACAGTGTGTAAACAGAACAGATTCTGCAGTGAGAATAACACACATTCCAACTGGGATTGTTGTAAGCTGTCAAGAAACAAAACATCAGGCACAAAACAAAGAGAAAGCAATGGCCACATTAAGGTCTAGATTGTATGAAAAAAAGAAAAGAGAAGAAGATGAAAAGAGGTCTAATATGAGGTCGTCACAAATAGGAGGTGCAATGAGAGCTGAAAAAATTAGAACATATAACTTTCCGCAAAACAGAGTTACAGATCACAGAATTAAAAAATCTTGGCACAATATCAACTCAATTATGCTTGGTGAGCTGGATGAAATTATAGATGATGTTACTCAGGGTATTCAGCTTAAAATGCTAGAAAATGAACAGTAATCTTTCACAGATATTTAGAATTCAAAAATATTTAGAAGAAATTAAATATCCTGATGCATATCGTATAGCAAGGGAGATATCTGAATTTTTAGATACCAACAGTGACTTTTCAGAAAAAGACATATTAAATAGACTTAAAAACGGTCAACCTTGGGAATATATGTGTAGCTATACTAAATTTTGTGAAAATATATTCGGAGTTACAAAAGATACTCTCATCCCAAGAATTGAAAGTGAGCAGATTGTGTATGACAGTATAGAAATTATTCAGGACTCAAATATTAGAAATGTTATTGATGTTGGGACTGGAACAGGATGCTTAATTATTTCTATTGCGAAGATTTTAGATAATAATTTCTACTCTTTCTGGGCAACAGATATCTCACAAGAGGTACTTAATGTAGCAAAATATAATGAGAAAAATATCATAAACAAGCAGATAATTCATTGGATTAAAACAGACTTAATTAATAATATCCCACAATTAAACGAGCCTACATTTATTATTGCCAACCTCCCATATATTCCAACAAAACAATACCTACAACTTGACAAAAGTGTGAAAGAATACGAACCAAGAATTGCTTTAGATGGAGGAAAAGATGGTTTAAAGAATTACAAAAGGCTTTTTAAACAAATCAGAGAAAAAAATCTCCCTGTCAAATATATATACATTGAAACTGAAGAAAGTATCTTTAACAGTACAAAAGAATTGATAAAATCCTGCTTTCCTACTTCTATTATTAAAGAAAAACAGGATTGTTTTAACAAAAAGAGATTTCTCCTTACTACTCTGCCTGAGCTAAGGTAATCTTTACTGTAAATGTTTTTCCTTCTCTCCATACTTCCAAGGTGATCTCTTCTCCCACCTTATGAGATTGAATCTCATATGCTAAGGATTGTGCTAACTCTTCTCCGTCTACTTTTGTGATAATATCACCTCTCTTAATATCTGCTTTAGCTGCAGGACCATTCGAATCTACATTCATAATTAATGCCCCTGCAACAACATCTGTATAGTACAATGCTTCATATTCAGAAATCATTTGATATGAGATGCCTATGTATGGTTTTATAAATTTACCATATATCCTATATTCCTCAAGTCTTTGTTTAACTATATTTATTGGCAATGCAAAAGATATGTTGTCAGCATTAGCAGTTGTTGCGAAATTAATTCCAATTACCTCTCCCTGGGTATTAATCAGCGGTCCCCCAGAGTTACCAGGATTAACAGCCGCATCAGTTTGAACTACATTTTCATACACTTTTGTTGTTGAATCAAACCAGCCTGACGAAGCAGTCACAGATCTACCCAAACCACTTATAACTCCTGTTGTAACACTTCCCGCATACTCTCCAAGTGGTGTTCCAATTGCTATAACAGTCTGACCAACAGACAAATTATCAGAGTCTCCAAGCTTTAATGCCTTTAAATTTTTTGCATCTATTTTAAGTAAAGCGACATCATTCCCATCATCTCTTAAAATTTCCACTGTCTCATATTCTACTCCATCACTAGTTATTACTTTATATTTAGCTGTGGTATCAGAAACTACATGTTGATTTGTAACAATTATTCCATTTGGATCTACTACAAAGCCTGTTCCTATGTTACTTACTTCATCAACTAAACCTTGTCCTCTTTTCAATGTAACTTGACTAATTGCAATACTTACAACAGAAGGTGTAGACTGCTTAACAACATTAATTACAACATTCTCATCATCAGTAACTGTAATTAC
>CAZQHF010000003.1:0-4618 GCA_964593535.1 uncultured Candidatus Saccharibacteria bacterium | reverse complement strand
TTCTCTTTCTTTTCTGCCATTTTAATAATAATTTACAATTTATTTGTTTATTAATAGTAATGCTTCATTATACTGTCTATCAAAACCTTTGACAAAATCCTCTGCGCTATTTTCAACCTCTATATTTGGAGTAATAGGATTTTCCTCATTAAGCCATGTCCCATCTGGCAGCAACCACTTCAGTATTGTAATATGAACACTTGAACCATCAGCTAAATCTATTACAGTTTGAGCAGTTCCCTTGCCAAATGTCTTTGTTCCAACAACTACTGCCACTTTATTCTGCTGTAAAGCTCCTGTGAATATTTCAGATGCAGAAGCACTCCCCTCATCTACAATTATTACCACCTCTTTACCAAGTAGTCTCCCACCACTTTTTGCTTCAAAAGTTTGAACATTCCCTTTCCCATCTTCTTGTTTTGATATAATCTTGCCTGTATCCAAAAAATCATCAGCTGCATATACTGCTGCATCAAAATATCCTCCAGGATTCCCTCTCAAATCAATTAAAACTTTATCTACTCCACTTCTCTGAACATCTTGAGCTATACTATCCCATTTACTCTCCCACTCTTCAAGTGAAGACTCTGTAAATCTCGCAATATCTATAAATGCAACATCATTGCTATCACCAACATACTTAAGAGTCATACTAGGAACTGTAATTTCTCCTCTTGTAATTTCAAGTACAACAGGTTCCAGCTCCCCTTTATGCAAAACCTTTAAGCTCACTTTTGTACCACTTTCTCCTCTAATCTTAGCAACAATATCATATATATTATCTCCGCTTTTTACCTCATAATCATCTACAGCAAGAATTAAATCCCCTGGCCTAATCCCTGCCTCCTTTGCAGGAGAACCATCAATTGGTGCTACTATGATTATAGAGCCATCGCTATACCCTAGCTCTGCCCCTATTCCCTCAAAATACTTTCCGCTGTTTAAATCATTAAACTCTTTTGTTTCTTCTGGAGTAAGAAAAATAGTAGCAGGATCATTGTATGATTGAACAAGTCCCTTTATTGCTCCATATACCTTCTCTGTTTCTTTCGCTTTATCTTTTTCAACATAACTTCTATCTAATGTATCCCATACCTCCCAAAACAGATTCATATCAACCTTTTTAGAGGTATCACTTACAGGTGCAATACTTCTTCCAAATATTAAACCTGCACAAAAAATGACGACTGCAAGTACTAAAGTCTCAAAAATTTTCTTTCCTTTATTTTCTTCCATAAGTTGTTTTAATTAAAGTAAAATCAGATTTTACTATCATAACCCTAGTATACTCATAAATCAATAAAATCAACCAACCCTATATTCATCAAAGACCTTCCTCTCTTTCCGAAATCAACAAGAATACTGTTTGTATCGGATTCATAGTCAATGACATTGCCAATGTATCCATAAGTAGAGACAGATCGTGATACAACCTTCTGATTAATATACTGAGTAACAAACCACTCTTTATTCTTAATATCACTATCAGATACAACAAAAAGCTGATTCTCTTCCATATCAACCATTACAAATTTATCTTTAAATTCAAGAAATTTCTTAAGAAATTCATTATCACAATGAACAAAACCAAAACCTCCTAAGATAAGAATGGGAAGGCCAAGTTCTCTAAACTGCTCATATGACATTGCATAAGTTATTATTCCTACAGCACCTCTTTCAAATAACTCAGCAGCAACCCTGTCATACAGATATGGGCCGACCCATACTATTTTCCCTCTATAATCCCGCTCTATTCCATTTTCATTGAGTATTGTATATCCATCACCTAAAACTTCGAGCTTCCCAAAAAGTTTCTCTTTTGAATTAGAACTTACAACTCCATCAATGGCTACTACATTTGTATTAATGACAAGACCGTTTATAGGATCTATCAACTCTATAACTCCTGTAAAATCGCTTTTAACAGTAGAATATGTCTGCTCTCCCAATATATCAACATATCCATTTCTAATTCTTTCTAAATCAATTACACCACTGACTGGAGAAATTAATTGTAAAATATTAAGCTTCCCTGAGGATGTCCTTCTTGCAATTATCTCTCCTTCCTCAACATATTCCCCATCAAACTTTAACATATAGTTTTCAGATTCATTTGCTTTACATCCTAATGCCTTAGATACATTTATAGTTTTCTTCAATGGATAGTTAAGTTTCTCAAAAAGTATATCCCCTACATTAATATTTCCTTCTTTGGCAACAACTTTATCACCATCTGTAAGTGGTATTTCAAATCTATAATTACTGTATTTTTCAAAGATTCTACTCCTTATCTGCATCTCCCCATACTTTAAACTTAATTCTATTTTCCTGTGCTGATGGCCCATATACTATTGGTCTCATTCTTCCATCAACAATTAAGTATTTATACTCTAAACTATTTTTTATAGATAAAAACTCAATATCTGTATATGTTAAATTTGAGAATACTGCACCGTTTTTTAATTCTCCTTGAATAATAATTTTCTCATCGACATGAGGAATCTTAAGTATTTGTAAAGAAGACCCGAATGCAAACATCTCTCTTGTATCTTGATTTTGGGCAAGAACTTTACCAGAAAATATCACTTTGTCTTTATTCTTTTGTGAAATTTCTGGTATGAGAAGTTTAAATATAGAAGGTAGTATATCTCCTTTAAACACTATAATATCTGATGCTTTTTCTTTCTCAATAAAGTTTTTACCAAATGTAAGTAGTTTATTTTCATTATCAATACACATATCAAAGATTCCATCTAATTCCAAGCCATCTATAACAGCAAAAAGAAGCTCCCTTATTGTCAGTAGCTTAGGAATACTGCCTGTAAGAAGTATTGCACAGTTTTCTCCAAAGATATTTCCTAATTTGTCCTTATTCTGCTGTTTTATAGATAGTATTTGCATAGTAGTAAAAGCTCTAAGAATGTCATGTAGCAGTGGATCTGCAATATATTCACAGTTGTGGGCTATAAAGTTTGCCCATCTATCAGACACATCACTACTGGATGTATCTTGAGAAAAGAATGCTTTTATCTTAGAACTTTCAATAAAATCAATAAGACCTATTTCATTTTTCCAATCAATTTTTGAAGATGTGAGATGTATCTTAGTAATAGGTTGCTCATTCTTAGATACCGCTTTCAACTCTTCTCTTCTTGCCCTATATATTGAGAAATGAGAAATATCAAGGTCTAACCATATAAGATCATTGTACCCAAGTCTTTCAAGCAGACCTTTGCACATCTCTTCCATAAATTTATCATCACTTACTTTAATAGATATGTCTCTTGAAAAATCCCGTAAGGATAAGAATATATTCTTAAAGAAAGGCTGATTATCATCTACTACTATCTTTACCCCTCCAACACCAATCCCTTCTGTATCAAAATGCTTTATTTTAAATACCCCTTCAAACCTTTTATCAACTATATCCCAATTAAAAACTTTCTCTAATGAATCAAAGTATTCAAACCAAAAGTTTTTAGTAAATACAACATCATCTAATCTAAATTTAAGAGGAGACAGGTCTGTGCTGTCAGAAAGGATATAACTTCTATGAGTGGACAGATCTGAATATGCTAAATTAGCATGTATAAAGTTATCCTTTATCAGTAAAGTCAAAAAAGATTTTTCTTGTAGTATAGGCAGTTGAGTCATACAATACAGTTTACCAGTTTATAGATATTTTTAAAACAAAAGGGAGGCGTTTGCCCCCCTCATACACCCCTTTTATGATTCTTATTCATTTGCAGAGTATGGAAGAAGTGCCATAAACCTAGCTCTTTTAATGGCCCTCTTTAACTGTCTCTGATGCTTATGACATACTCCAGATTTTTCAACAGAAATTATTTTACCCCTTACAGAAGTAAATTTTTTAAGTTGATACACATCCTTGTATGAAATATCTTTAACAGCTGAATCACACAGTGGACAGGAAAGATTTTGAATAATCTTTCTTTTTCTTTTTTGCTTTTTCTTTCCTCCATAAAACTCATCACCCTCATCTTCTACAATGCCTTTATCATCATAGACATCATCAAGTGTGGGAGTACTTACTTTTTTGTTTTCAATTACATTCTCCTCATCCATTGCTAAAACATAAAATCAAAATTAAAATGGTAAATCAGCATCATCAAGCGGATCCTCATTGCTAGACTGATTATCGTCTGCCGGTACCTCCTCTTCTGCAGGAGGAACCTCTTGATTCCTTTCTGCCTCAGGCTGTCCCTCTAAACCTGCACCCTGCTTCCCTTTACTGTCGAGTAAAATCATATCATCAACTCTAACTTCAGTTTTATATCTTGTTGAGCCATCTTCTGCTTCCCATGACCTTGTTGTAAGAGACCCTTCTATATATACCTTCATACCCTTTGCAAGAAGCTGTTGACAAATCTCCGCCATCTTATTCCACGCAACTATGTTATGAAACTCTGCAATTTCTTTAACATTCCCATCTTGATCTTTCCAAGACTTATTTGTTGCTAAACCAAATGTAACTACTGGAGTTCCACCAGTGGTATACCTTAACTCTGGTTCCCTAGTTAAGTTCCCTATTAGCATAACTTTATTTAAAGACCTTGACGCCATTTTTGTATAAATATAAATTTAACTTACCTTAATA
>CAZQHF010000002.1:0-36921 GCA_964593535.1 uncultured Candidatus Saccharibacteria bacterium | reverse complement strand
TTGTATACAATACAATTTCATTTTTAAGTTCCATGCGTTTTAATATCGCCCACCATCTTTATAGTATTTACTTCTTTCTTTGTGTATATTAAAATATGGTGTTATGTAGCTCTTTTAAAAACACAAAATAAGGAGTAAAACTCATGAGCAACTTGCAATGGAAACAGATTCACCCAAACATCTTTTTTGTATATCAAGATGGGTTTGGTGTTGTACATGCTCCCTTGCTTGGTAAATTCTTTTCAGTGCCAGCAGAAGCTATGGGAATAGTTTGGAATTACTTGGATTCAGGTAAACCAGAAACACACTATTTCCATCAACACCTTGTATCAGAGGGCTTCTTTGAAGAAGCTGCGATGCCCCGCATAGCGAAGGATGGACCGTTTAACAGTAGAGAGGTTACTATTTCTTTGACTTCTGCCTGTAATCTACGGTGTATTTATTGTTATGCCTGTGCAGGTATTAACTTCTGTAATCTTCCTTGGGAATTGGTTGAGAAATCTATTCAGCAATTGTATGTATATGCCAACGAGCGTAATGATACGGATGTTGAATTAAGTTTCCATGGAACAGGAGAGACCCTTGTGCGATGGCAAGTTATGGTTAAGGCTGTGAACTATGCCATGGAACTCTTGCCGGAGGGTTGGACTATTAGTTTTTCGTTAGTGACAAACGGAACTCTTATAGATGATGAAAAAGCCAAATTCTTAAAGGAACACAATTTCTCCGTTGTTTTATCAATGGATGGAATTGAGGAGATCCAGAATGTGCTTCGTCCAAAAGCCGATGGAACTGGCTCTTTCAATGATGTGTTGGCTGGAATGAAAGCTTTGGTTGAAAATGAAGTGTCTTTTGCGGTTCGGACCACAGTCACTGGTTTGAATCAAGATACTATGCTTGAATTCTTGGAACTCTGTGCATCTCATGGATGTAAAGAAATTAGTGCAGCGCCTTTCTCTGCAACAGGAAGAGGAAAAGATGGTGTCGATGATGTTGATCCAGAAATCTTCGTCAAAAACTATCTCTTAGCCAAGAAACGAGCCACCGAGCTTGGGATGACCTTTATTACACCTTCAGACTGTTTAAATAACATAAGTTTGCGTTATTGTAATGCTGATGGTGAATCCATGGCTGTGATGCCAGAGGGAATTATCTCTTGTTGCACCCGTGTTACGAAGAAATCTGATCCATTGGTTGATGTGTTTGTAATCGGACAAGTAACCAAGGATGGTGTAGAAATTAATCAAACCCAAGTTGAAAAACTTAAGGAATTGAATTTACTTAATTACCCAGAATGCCAAGATTGTTTTGTAAAATATACTTGCTCGGGTGGTTGTCACCATACTAGATTACTAAATGGAGGTCATCAACCAGCTTCATATTGTAAGATTATGCGTGCTGTCGTCTGGGACACACTGAAGAATGCTGCTTTAAAAGCATAATCTTGTAGTTTGATTAATAAACCCTTATAATGTGTAACCTTTTAGAAAGGAGGTGTGCCATGTTCGGTAAAACTGTAACCATTAAGGTTCAGACGAACGCCTGTGCTTGCAAAGGTGACAAAGAATGCGCATGCAAAGGTAGTGCTTGATGCTTGAAGTCCTTTTGTAATCACAAAAGCTGGGGATGGTTGCTTTATTTGCAACATAACATTGTCAATCATCTCCAGCTTGGTCTCTTCTATAAAATCTTTGATAAGTATTCCATTTGAGTGTCTTTCCCCTGTATCAGATCTTGAATTCGTGTAGGAACAATATATGTAGGTTTAAAAGTTTCTCCTAATTTGTAACCTTTGAACTTAAAGATCTTTGAAGAGGTAAAGATTTTTAATTGAGAATTAGGGAGTACGAAGCTTTCAATTTCCCCATAGTGAGTTGGATTACCATGAGGTACTTCTCCAACTGAAATGGTATTAGGAAGATTAGAAAGTTCTAGTAAATTTATAATCGCAGAGGAATAAGTGTCGGCACCTGTTATGGCAATCACCTTATATTTATTTTTATGTTTTTTCAGGAATCTCTTTAAGGGATTTAAAACTTCAGAATCGCCTCCCTTATTATTTCTTAAGTCAATAATTAGGTTAGGTAAATTGGATTTTTTAAAGGCTTCTACTACTTCAATTATAGTTAAGTCTTCCTTTTCAATACATTCATTAAATTGAAAGTAGAAAGCATTTAAATTGGCTATTTCTTCAAACCAGTAAGGGTCTTGTACAATAAGGGTCTTGTCTATATTCGGAATCTTTTCAAAGATAGAGACCATTTTGTTTTTACAATCTTCAGGTTCTATGTCTACAGATACTAGTCTTCCATCTTTTTCTAACTTGATTTTGATACTTTTACCATCTTTTATATTTAAAGATTCAAGAATAACAGGCTCCATAAGTTTGGACGGTAAGTAATACCTTAAAGAGGTCTCATTCTCTTTGGGTATTAAAGTGGAAAACGAAGTTTCTATATCATGGATTGTATGATTATTTATACCAATTAATTTTGAACCTAAATAATCAGATAAGGTTTCTGAAGATTTTATTAGGTAGTATCCATCGTTCAGGAATCTAAATTTGAACATAAAACTATTTGTTCCAAAAACTTCATAAGAAAGATCTAAGTATGTATGTCCATCATCCAGTTTTGCAAGAATAGTCATAATTGCAAGACCTAAATCCTGTATATTATTAATTCTCTTCGTATCTTTAGTTAACAAGGTACTGAAATCTTTTTTGGAAATATATTTATATAGATTAGGATGAATTTCTTCCAACTTTTTTTGAAGTTCTTTTATATCTTGTTGTATTGCTTGTTTAGATAGTGTTCTCATTTAAGTTATTATATACTATCTTTAAGTTGAGGATAAGACTATGAATTTAAACCAAGAATAATGGTTAGTTGAGTTTTAAGTTCCATACTATTTTGTATCTCCCACCATTATTACCTACCTTTTACTTTTCTCAAATGGTATATTAATACTTCTGGTATCTTACAATCTGTTACATATTTATCGGGATATTCTTCTTTTGAACTTGCTATTGGTTTTGGTTCAACAAAATCAATAAGTTCAAAATCAGAATTTAAAATATCTCGTATCTGTTCCCCAATAGTTGTATGATAATTAATGGTTTCAAAATCTTCTCCAAATTTAATTTTGACCTTTCTCGAATTGAGATAATCTCCATAAACTTCCTGATTACTACCATCTTCCAATTTAGAGCTACCCAAAATCTTATATCTTCTACCATTAAATATTTTAATATCTAGGGCTCTTTTGATTGGGTGAATTATTGAGAAAATTAATTCTCCATTTACTTTTAATAAAGTACTAGTATTGGATAGAAATCTCTTATAATTAGGTAAATAATGTGCTACAAAACCTGCATATGCTATATCAAATTTCTTGTTAATAGAAAAAGTTTCCATATCACCAACATAAAAATCTATATCAGGATACTTTGCCTTCGCAATTTTTATTTGTTCTTCTGATATATCAAAACCTACAACCTTTGATCCTCTCTGATAAAACATATTTGCTTCTTCTCCATCTCCACAACCTATACATAGTATTTCCTTGCCTTCTATATCTCCTAGGAGATTTAAAATTGCTGGTTTCTCAATATTTGTATGGGTATAATTTCTTAATGAATACTTCTTTGTCCAGATTCTTGCATTTCTGTTATATATTTCTTTTATTTTTGCTTTATTATCCATTTATCTAAAACTATATTAGCTATTAAGTATACATTTTTCTTAAGTCCAAGCTATTTAACACAACTCATCATGATATTTAATCTTCTGAATTCTATTTGGTTATTTGCATACAATATATCCCAATCAGTTCCAATATCTACTTTGAATTCAAATTTCGGGATATTTTCTTCTATCTTCATACCATCAATCCTTACTCCATTTGGAATAATATTAAAGACCGATTGAGTTATTTTAAATTGACCTTCATCTTTCAACATCATAGCTATATGAGTATATGAGCCATTTTCGTCTTTTAAAAGCAATAAGTCTAAATCAGAAAGAGAACTTAAATCCGTAAGAATAGTACTAGCAGTCTCAGAGAAGACATCTACAGATGCTTTAGAGACTCCCGTTTTATCTTTTTCTTTCCATGCTAAAGATTGTATAAATTGATTCTCCATACTGAAAGATTTAAAACCTGCTAGTAAAACATTGTATATATACCCAGAGCAATCTATACCAAGTCCAAACAGCTTCATGGTTTCTCGGATGCCTTCAGGAGAAGCATTCTGTATATTGAAATTTCTAGCTTTGGATATTTCTAAAAATGCAAACTCTAATTCCTCAGGTGTTCCTTTACCTCTAAACCAACCGTATTTGGTTTTGTTTCCTTTGTATAATTTGTGTACTTCTTCAATCTTCTCTTCCTCAATAGAAGATTGTTTCATTAAGGAAAGAAATTCTTGCTCTACGAAGTTTATAGCATACGGACATGATATTTTTTGATTTAATATGTTCAAGTTAAGATATCTTTCAATGTTTTCTCTAACCTTTTTGTTTAGTTCTTCCTTTTGAATCATAATTTTAATTATATCATTAGAAAGAGAAAATATAGAATTTTAAGTTCCATGCCTGAAAGTGTAGCCCACAATATTCAACTTAATATATAATAATATACGGGAAACAGAGAAGTAATCATAGAAAACAATACAAACAATAATCCTTTAATAGAATATATTAATGATTTGGCAAATACCACTGATAAAGATGAAATAAAGACTATAACAGATAAAATTCTTGAGATTTTACCTAAAAACGTAAGCTCTTTATCTATTCCATTTTTTGATGATACAAATGGTATTACACTTATAACCTCAGAAAGAGTAACTAATATCCCCGAGGAAGAACAAGAGTACTGGGGAATAGAGAAACTAATATATTACTTGCCAGAAGAAGAAAGAAAATAGTGAAAATACATATAAAATACATTAAAGAAACAATCTCCAAATATTATTTACTTAAAAATTTACTTCCTTTAATATAAAATCTCCAATTTCTATTGATAGCATCTAATGCATCTTTCTCTGTTTTACCATGCATTCCAAGATTAATTCTTTTACCAGTACAAATATCTATATTTTGACGTAAAATAGGCTTAACTACATAAATGTCCGAATGTGTGTCAACAAGATCTTTTCCTTGATCTTTAATGGTGATGCGAAGACATTCGGACACTCTACCTGGACCGTTTGATAAGTTCCTTTCATTGTTTATACCTCTTCTCTTAAACATCTCTTCTTTGCCATAAATTGGCTCTATAGAACGAATAAATGATACATCTGGAATATCTTTATCATTTGTAACAATTGAAGTCATAATATACATACCGTATATAAGGTATAGATAAAGATGACCACCCTCTAATAACTGATATTTAGTTCTCTCTGTTATATTTCTTTTAAAAACATGAGAACCTGCATCAGTATTAGGATATGCCTCAGTTTCAACAATCTTTCCTCCAGTAAGTATATTGTCTTTTTCAGAAACAAGTATACAACCTAATAAATCTTGAGATACAGTAATTGAATCTCTTTTAAAGAATGCTCTATCAACAGGTATATATCCATCATCTTTTAACTGTGAAAGAAACTTCTTATTCATACTCTTCAATCCATTTAGTTATATCATTACTTACTTTTGTTTAAAATCATTATCATTCTCAAAGAAGCTATCAAGGTACTCAGGATATGGTTGTACATATTTTGCAAGACACTTCCCACCACAAAAAGTTACTTGTATTTCCGTGGCTTAGATCTTAATTCATTTGGTTTTAAAAAAACACTTTGTCCTTTAAGTTGCTCTAATGTCTTTTTCCCCGACTCTATATACATATCATACACCGATTGAGGTATATGTTCTTTATCTAACAAATCTATATGTATATTAATTAAACCTTTTTCTAATTGAATTGGAATAACTACTACTGCATTGTCCGCTGTTTCAATAAAATATACTTTATTTTCCAATTTAGGATTATATCTAACACCTGAAATAAAACAATGCTCACAAATATCTAAAAATGTCTTTTCATCTTTAATCTGGGAATCTGTAATCCTAACTAATTTAAAAGGTAAATCCCCATCTAATTCAATCTTTCTTATATGATTATCAATATCCTTCAATGTTAAGTCATTCATAATATGGTCCAAAGGTAGTTCATCTTCATCACTCTCTAGGGCAGAGTTAATAGAGGTGAGTAAAGAATCTAAAGGTTCTTGATTAAACTCCTTACTCTCACACCATGGTGGAATAGGCATACATTTATATCAATAAATTAATGTAATATTATACCATCTATTATCCTTAATAACTCATCAACACTCTTTGTTTTCATCATTTCTTCTCTAATATTTTGTGCTTCGGGAAAACCAGAGATATACGACTTAACAAATTTCTTTAATACACTAAAATCTTTTGAATCACCCCATGTATCTTTAAAAAGAAGAATATGCTTTTTAAAAAGTTCAATTTTCTCATTTTGAGTTAATGCCTCTTTACCACTAAATATCCATGGACTAGTAATAGCAGCTCTCCCAATCATCACACCATCAACATTAAATCTTTTGTAATATTCATTTGCCTGTTTAACGGATTTAACATCACCATTGCCAAATATTAAAGTCCCTTTATTTATTCCATCCCTTAATTTCACACACAGTGAAATCTTCTCCCAATCAGCACTCTGTGCATTCTCCCCAATGGCAGACCTCCCATGTACTGTAAGAACATTTAGGTTTTGCTTAAGCAAAAATTCAATCCAGCTTTGATCATACTCTTTCCAGCCAATTCTTGTTTTAACAGAAACAGGTAAATTCTTAGCACCATCCTTTACACTTTGTATTATATCTTTAACCAGATCCCTGTCTGCATTAATCATTCCAATTCCTGCATTTTTTAAAGAAACCTTTTTTACAGCACAGCCCATATTAATGTCTATACCATCAAAACCTAACTCTCGAACTATAACAGAAGCTTTGTAGAAATTCTCTGATTTAATACCCCACAGCTGTGCTATTATTGGCTTCTCACTCTTATCATATTTTAATCTATGAATCACTTTATTTCTTCCTTTTGAGTTCAATCCTTCTACATTAACAAATTCAGTATAAAAGAGATCTGGTCTACATACAGATGCAACAATCTGTCTAAATACTGTATCTGTAACATCTTCCATGGGAGCAAGAGAGATAATTGGTTTTCTAAGAGTGTCATATATATTCATAGCTGTTAATTCTATCATATCCAATCCTTGAAAAAATATCTAAATTACAATAAACTGGAGGCAGAAAAGGCATAAAAATGGTACAACAAAATATTTTAACAAACAGCAGCGGTCAACAGCTATTAAATGAAAGTGACGTAGATAGCAATATTGAGATAATAGGGTATACCTTTAAGCAATTTATAAGGTGGTGGTATACAAAAATGAGTATGTGGCATCTTAAAATGCTTGGAAGAATATCAGTATTTCTTGATGATAATCTGTCAATAACTCTTCTTTTAAAGAATTTCTTTCTGCCATGGCATAGAGATTTCTCATTTATAGGTTATGTATTTGGAATTCTAATAAAGATTCTCTATCTCCCAATAGCAGTTGGTATATATCTACTTTTTTGTACAATGTATACTGCTTTAATACTTGTCTGGTTTTTACTTCCTCCTGTAACTCTTCTCTTTATCTTTAAATCATTATTAGGAATATAACTATGGCTATAGATTATGGATGGCAGAACAGAACAATTATCGGACATCATGAAAAGGATACAAACAAGCTTGAGATTATAGAAAAGAAGTACCCTATACTTACAAAAGAAACTGATGCTCTTTTCTTAGTAACAAGAGATCAATTTTTTACAATATCTACACCTCAAATATCAAATGTACTCTCAAATTATCTTAAATACAAAAATGTAAACAACCAGATTAGGGTAATTGCAAATATTCTTCTCTTCCCTGGTCTCTTTATAGCCCTAGGTTACATTGTAAGATATCTTGGAATAATTAATATACCTGAAATTATTAACGATTTTCTTTCGAGCAACATATCAAATACTCTCTTTGGAATATCAATGTTTAATGTCTACTTTCTCTGGTATGATTATTTTAAAGATAAAAGTCATCCTGTGAGACTGCCAAAAGCAGAAAGAATACCTCTTAATGACCTTGAAGAGATAAGAATAAGCGGATTTAAATTGGGAAGATATGCCCATTTTGAAGCTATAAACTTTGTAAATGAATCCACACTCGATATTATATGTACTAATACAATAAACAATGAAATAGATATCTCTCTTGTATTTACAGATCTACTTGTACAACCTCAGATACAAGAAATTTTCCAAAGAGCAAATATACTTCTTAATGAAGAAGTATTTAAACAAAATAATGTAACAAAGGAAACTTTACCAAAATATTCCTATACGGCAATTAGAAGTTTAATCCTTTATGCTTTAAATGAGGCCCTCCTTACATCATCTACAGAGATAGAACCAAGGCATTTAGCACTTGCTCTTTTTAATGTATTCCCAGCATTAGGACAAGTACTGCAGTCTCAGAGCTCATCAATAGATATTTTAAGGGAGGTTGTAAGATATCAGTCATATGAAGAAGATAAAAAGAAAAAGGCAAATATCTTTAATCCCAATAACCCATATTTTAGAAGAGGAGGGGTCGCAAGAGAGTGGATATATGGATATACATACATATTAAGTCATTTCGCAAAGAATCTAAATGAAAAAGCAGCAGAAGAAAGAGATATATACGGAATAGGACATGATGAAGAAATAGAGAGCTTAATCTCTGTTATTGGAAAAGTATCAAATAGGAATGCACTGTTAATTGGGGAGCCTGGAGTAGGGAAGTCCAGCATAGTACTAGGAATTGCTCAAAGAATAAACTCTGGAGATGTTCCGCCACAAATAAAGGATAAAAGAATCCTACAGCTTGATGTAAATGGACTAATAGCCCTGTCATCTAAAGAACAGAACATGGAGTCATTAATCTCTAAGGCAATGAGGGAACTTGAGAATGCAGGAGATGTAATACTTTACATTGATGAAATGCAGGAATTAATTCCTTCAAAAGCAAGTGAAAGCGGCCATTCTATCGCAGGTATACTTCTTCCATATATATTAAACAGTAAGTTTCCTGTTGTAGGTACAGTAAATTATGCAGACTACAAAAAATACTTTTACAGCATGGAATCCCTTAGGCAATCCTTTACTAATATTGAGATTAAAGAAATCTCTGCTGTTGATGCACTACTCATTCTTGAAACAAAGGTATCACAACTAGAAAGAAACTTTGGAATATATCTTACATTTCCTGCTTTAATTAGTGCTGTAGAATTATCACAAAGATATAACAGAGAAAGAAAGCTCCCAAGCAGTGCCGTTCAACTTCTTGAAGAAACATGCTCATGGGCACAGGCAAATGGAATTGAGGTAATAACAGGAGAACATGTATCAAAAGTTCTTTCAAATCAGAAAGGTATTCCAATTGGGAGTATAAATCCACAAGAGACAACCAAGCTGATGAAGCTAGAAGAAAATATGAGAAAGCAGATAATAGGACAAGATGAGGCTGTAAAATCGTTAGCAGAAGCCCTTACAAGAGCACAGATAGATATACGAGATCCAAACAGACCAATAGGAACATTCCTCTTCATGGGACCAACTGGTGTCGGTAAAACACATATTTCTAAAGTACTCGCACAAGAATACTTTGGGAGTACATCAGATATGATAAGAGTTGATATGTCCGAGTACAAAACAATTGATAGTGTTGAAAAATTCCTTGGAAGTAGTGGTGATAACAATTTACTAAGTAAGTCATCAACCTCTCTTGTTGATAGAATAAAGAGTAATCCATATACTGTCGTTCTTTTTGATGAGATAGAAAAAGCCCATCCTCAAATACTAGACCTTTTTCTTCAAATTTTTGATGAGGGTAGGCTGACAAGTACATTAGGAGAAACTGTAGACTTTACACACAGCATAATAATTTGTACAAGCAATATAGCAAGTAATATTCTTCTTGAAAGCCTTTCAAATCGTAATACAACATGGCAGGAAGCAAAAGATAGGTCCTTAATTGAGCTTAGACAATCAATTAAACCAGAACTACTAAATAGATTTGATAAAATTTTAGTATTCCATCCTCATGATATTGAAAATCTTTCTAAAATATCTGAGCTTTTACTGACAGAATTAGCTCAAAGACTATCTGAGAAAGGTATTAAGCTTACATGGAGTAATGTTATTCCACAATTAATCGCTAGTAAAGCAAATGATCCTGGACTTGGTGCAAGACCAATAAAAAGATATATACAGGATCATATAGAGGGAAATATTGCTAAAGAAATTGTAGAAGGGAGATTAAAAGCTGGAGAAGAAATAGATATAAAAGAGAGCTGGATAATATAGATAATATAAAGTTGCAAGATAGGCAATATTAAAATATAATACAAGGTTTAATATAGATTAGAATTAAAAAATGGGAGCACTACCTAAAAGAAGAATATCAAAAGGAAGAAAGAACAGAAGAAGAGCTCAGGATTTTTTAGATAAGCCTGCACTTTCTAAATGTCCAAAGTGTGGAAAAACAAAGAGACCTCATTTTGTTTGTGAATTCTGTGGCTATTATGGTGATGGAAAAGACCTTAAAAGCAATAAATAGTTACTCTTTAAAATGAAAAAATCAACTGACCCTAGACATTTATCAAGAGAATTAGCATTACAAAGTCTTTTTTCAAAAGATTTTAACAAAGATAGAGATAATGTAATTGAATATGGTCTTTCTGAGCTTTCAGTACTTGATGAAATAACTGAATACAACAAAGAACTGTATAAGGAGTTAGTTTCAGGAGTAAGAGATAATATAGAAAAGATAGATGAAATAATAACTAAGTTTGCACCTCAATGGCCCATACCTCAGATGAAGCTGGTTGATCTTCAAATACTTAGAATGTCTATATTTGAAGGTTTCTTATCTCAGATTACACCTCCTAAAGTAGCTATTGATGAGGCAATTGAACTTGCAAAAGAGTTTGGAGGAGAAACAAGCAGGAAATTTGTAAATGGTGTACTTGGTGCTATATATGAAGAATATAAAGATGAAGAAGATTAATAAACTAGAAAACAATTTAGGTATAGTATTTAAAAACAAAGAGTATTTAATAAACGCTCTTACACATAGATCATACTTAAATGAGCATAAAGATATTAAAGTACATAATGAAAGATTAGAGTTTCTTGGAGATGCTGTATTAGAGCTAATTGTTTCTGATTATCTGTTTAATAAATTCCCTGATAGACCAGAGGGTGATCTTACAAGTTTTAGATCCGCATTAGTTAAAACAGAAAGTTTAGCAGATACAGCTAAAAAGCTGGGAGTAGGAGAAAGCCTTTTGCTCTCTAGGGGAGAAGAGGATACAGGAGGAAGAACAAAAGACTATCTATTAGCTAATACTTTTGAAGCAATTATTGGAGCAATATATATTGATCAAGGGTATGAGAAATGTAAAGAGTTTGTATATACACATCTGATACCTAAACTTAATGATATTATTAAGAGCAGGTCTGATATTGATAATAAAACTAGAATTCAAGAAATTACCCAAGCTAAGTATAAGGTTACACCTGTGTATGAAGTAATCCACGAAGAGGGACCTGATCATAATAAAAAATTTACTATTGTAGTTAAGATTAATAACAAAGTAATAGGTAAAGGAGTAGGGAAGAGTAAACAAAAAGCACAAGAGCAAGCAGCTCTTAGTGGCATTGAATATCTTGAAAAGGAAAATTGATTACTTGAATATTAATATATCTTCTGTTAAAATATTCTGCTATGTTAAAAATAAGATTAAAAAGAATAGGAAGAAGAGGACAACCATACTACAGAATAGTTGTTATGGAAAATAAGTCTCCCAGAGATGGAAGAAGTATAGAAGAAATTGGATTTTATAACCCAAGAACACAGCCTGCTACATTTGAAATAGATAAAGATGCTGCTATTAAATGGCTTTCTTCTGGAGCACAACCTTCAGATACTATAGCTCAATATTTTGTAAAACTTGGTTTAATTAAACCTACTAAGAAAGGTTCTGTTAAGCCTAATACAACAAAGAAGGAAAAGAAAAAAGAATAGACTTCACTTTACACTAGATTTTCTGGTAATATTATTTCAATAGGGGTATAATTTACCCAGCAATATATTAGTTTAGCATATATTAAGATGAAAGAATTACTAGAACATATTGTTAAATCTATAGTTAATCATCCAGAAGATGTTTCCATAGAGGAGAAAGATAGTGTAGACTTTCCTGGCTTAACAATATTAACAATAAATGTAAATGAGGAAGACAAAGGTGTAATAATAGGAAGAAAAGGAAGAACAATTAATTCAATCAGAGATATTATCACAATTAGTGCAATAAGGAATAACAAAAGGGGAAGAGTAATACTCAAGGACGATAATAAACCGAACAGAGAAGAAAATCAGGAAGATATGCTTAACGACGAAGTCTAATTAAAGAGTACTCTTTGCTTTTTCTCTAAATATTTCAAGAACATCGCTCTGCTCTGTATATGGCTGGAAATCGCTGTAAATACTTGGTTCTTCTTTAGTATCAGATATATAATAACCACTTACTATCATATCAATAGACCAATTATCTTTTCCATCGTTTTTATTTTTTCTTGATAACTTTACATTTTCTAGTCTTATCATATATGGAGATACATTTTGTGCTTTATCCAAAAAATCTATTACATTAGTATATTCTCCTTCATATCCAAGAGGACCTGATACTGAATTTAAAGAATCTGCAGAAGAGAGCTTAGAAATCTGGAGATTTAAAGATTTTGCTAAATTATCTATGTAATATACTAAGTCTGAAACAAGCAAAGTGTTAGGAACAACAGTTCTTGAAGTCAGTACATCATCACTTAATTGACTCTCATCTAATTGATCAAGCTGCTTATTTAGTTTATCCAACTGTTCAATCTTTTGATCAATCTCTTTCATTTCATCCATATATTCAAAGGCTGATCTTACCATTGGGATAAATACTGCAAAACAAAGGACAAGAAGTACTATTGAAGATGCAATTGGGATTATAAGGTCAGAGATAGTTAACTTCTTGCTCCCTCTCTTTTCAACTACTTTTTGTAACTCTGCTTTTTTCTTTTTTTCAGTTTGTGAAGTAACAAGTGCCATAATTAATCAGCTTTAAAGTTATCTAAAACTAATTTACCATCAAAAGAAAAAGTCGCTCCTGTTTCTGTTTTAGAAAATGACTTTAGTTTTATTGTCTCTATATTTTCATTTACACCCCAAAGATACCACATACGAGAAAGCTGCTCTAAATTGGGTGCATCTCCAGATATTTTAAAAGATAAATCTTCTGATATCTCCATACTATCATATGTAATACCCTGTATTTTACCTGCCATTTCCCTTAGAAAAGTAATAACTTTTTTGTGTGAAAAACTATTAGCTTTAACATCTTTATACAGATTAATTCTATCCAAAATAACATTATTCGCAACTATCTTATCAGCTTTTTGATTAACAATATACTCCATATCGGTAAGTTCTTTCTTTTTATCACTAAGTTGATTTTTAGTAATAATGTTAAATCCTACTATACCAATAGAAACTAATACTAAAACAATTATTGCTAAAAGAGAGCCAATACTTAATGTTGTTTTTTTCTTAACTTGAACTTCTTCTTCTTTTGTACGAGAGGGAATAAGATTAACACCTTCTTTCCCTTCTTTGATTTGTGCAACAATAGGTTCTGCTAGTGTTGGAGAGCCTTGTACTGGTGGTTGCATATTAACTTGACCAGCTGATGGAGGTACCTGTTGATTAGGAATACTATTATTGTTAATATCACTAACTGTTTGATTTTGTAAATTATTATTCATCTTTTAGTGCCAAACCTACTGCAATAGAGTAGGAACCTCCTGTTTTTGAAATTATATTTTTAAATCTATTATCTATTGATATATTTAACCATGGATTTGCTATCTGTGCACTAACTCCTAGTGATTTCGATACATACTCCGTTAATCCTGGAAGAAGAGCACCATCTCCATTAAGAAGATACTCCATAGGTGCAGGACTCATTGTTTTATTTTTATAAAATTCAATACCTCTTCTAACTTCAATCATTATAGATTCAACAATAGGGAGTAATGCACTATATATTTTCCCTTCTAAAGCATTAGGTATAAGACCATATGCTCTTTTAAATTCTTCCGCCCTGTTATAATCAAAATTGAATTTATTTACAATTGCTTGAGTTAGTGAATCAGATCCAATGGGAATACTTTGAGAAAAGACCAGTGCTCCGTTTGTCATAATACACATATCAGTACTATTTGCACCAAAATCTAATGTAACACAATCTTTCTTCTTCATAGCCCTATACATTGCTCTTCCCATAGCAACAGACTCTGTTTCAATTGCAATAAGATCAAGATTAGCAAAACTGGCTACATTCATATATATACTAATTATTTTCTTTGGAGCTGCAACAAGTAGAACCCTTGGGGCATTCTTCTCCTCATTAAAACCAATAGTTACATAACTCATCTGAACTTCATCAACAGATACAGGAAGATACTGTTTAGCTTCATAATATACAGCATTTTTTAATTCCTCTTCCTTTACTCCTGGAAATTCTAAAAATCTTGTAAATACAGAAAATTCTGGTAATGCCATTACCACATATGGATTTTTAATCTTAGCACTATCGTAAAGCTTTTTTAATGCTTCTGCCAATTTTTTCTGGTCTTGTCTTTCTTCACTGTTAATGACTCCTTTTGGTGTAATCTGCATCCCAAGATTTACAAGCTCAGGCGTTGAGAGAATATTCTTTAATTCTACAGCTTTTACAGTATGTGTTCCGAAATCTACACCCACATGATCTGGTAACTTTGCCATTGCTTTGGACAGTTTAAATTATCACTAATATATAATAGCAGAAATTGGATAATGTTCAAAATCCTATTTATTATGGCTTAACACCAATTTCAACTGCTTTTACTGTACTTTGTCTTCCAAAGAATTTTTCTGCTATTACTCCATATTTAGGATGATAATCTATTACTAATACTGGATATGTAAGCTTTTCTTCAACTCTTAAATATCTATTAATTACAATACCAACACCCTCTTTATATGAAGAACTTAATCCTCCATTAATATATACACCATCAATAATCCCATCTTTAGGTCTTTCATCATCTATAGTTATTACTCCATCAGCCAGTATATATCCATGAACTATATCATACCCGAAATCTGTAGAAGACATATTTTTCCCCTTCTGTACAGTTACATCACGTCTAACAACAAATATACATCCGTTTTTATTACTTAATTGATTATCATTTGTATTCTTTAATGGTGTTTCAATGGTTAGATCCCGTCCAACAAATATTAAGGATCTGTTATCACAAATTACATCACCTCTTACATTAAGATCTCCAGTATATTCAAACATACAATACGGCTGGCTATTACATATACTACTAAGAGAACCAGAAAGATCTGGTGATTCAGGCGATACCTCTTCTAAATTATCAATATTCTTTTTGTTCATCTCATATTCCTTCTTCAAGTAATCATAATACCCTTCTGTTAATTTACAACCAAGATATCTAGTAATGTTATAGCTCTTTGTTTCATTACTCCTCTCCAAAGGAGCAGGGCTTTCATTATTTTTTTCTGCCCATAGCTCACTTGAATAATCAGAATTTCCAAACTGTAACCCAGGATTCTCTGAAGGATATGGCAATGATGGTTCTTCTGTTGTATTTACAAAATTTTTCGTAGAAAAATATGTTCCCTCTGCAGAGTAGGCTAATCCTCCTGCAGTTGCAAACCAATCTGCTATATTTACACTTATCTTCGATGTAGAAAAATTACCTGCATCATCAAATACAGTAAGATGGATATCAAACAAACCAGTTGTATTTTCCCCCACATCTATATATATAGAATGGCTGCTTGATGAGACTAATGAATCAGGACCAATTTTAAAAGCCCAATCCCCATTAATTTTTCCTATATCATGAGCTTCTGTAACGGAGTTTGGAATAAATGGGTTAGGATTATGAAATGTCAAAACCGACCCTGGGTCAAGTAATGCTATTTGATTGACAGAATCATTAGAAAGCAACTCTATAGGTCTAGAGAATGCTCCTCCCGTTGTATATATATTTCCTACAACTGCATACAAATTTCTATCATCCCTAACATCCCAGTGTACTTCTAATTTGTTATCATTAGGAGTCCCGAATGCAAATGTTTCTATATATGGTCCTGTTCTATCAATAGTCCACGTCTGTCCTGTATAACTCCAATCTCTTGCATAATTTTGTATTCCCTCTTTATATCTAAGTTGATTACGTTCCCAATATGAAGAGAAATTAACATATCCATAATACTTAAAATTCTCACTCCAGAAATTTAGATAATCTATATTATAGTTGTCGTACGGTGTAAAACTAAACTTGTCTAACCCCATTAAATATATATTATATTTCCCCTCTGCGACAGGATCTTCAAACAAATTACCTTCTTCATCAGAAAAACGCAAATCAAACACCATTATTAAACTTTTTCCATCAGTACTTGCTTCCTCTGGTTTTGTTGGAATTATAACTTGTATCATTTCTTTTCCATTAGGGCCTAATATAAAGAATGTCATATATATATCCGGAGTATTAAGTGATGTAACCTTTGTCCAATACATACTTGTACCTTCGTAACTTGGAACATAAGCCTCCCATCCTGACCCATCACGCCTTAACATAAATCCCCAAGCATCATTGGCTGATGCTTTTGACAAAGCCTTTTCTAAAAGGTATACTGGTGTTTCTAATTCTCCTGAATATTTTTGCTCCCTAAACCATACAAACAACCCTTCAATATCACCTACACCATTTTCATCTCGGTATTCTGCCTCCATTCTTATCGGAGATAATGGATCATTTAAATCTCCTTGCATTGGTATATTCTTATTATCTCCAGTATGTGTTAGACTTAAAAATCCAAAGTCATTAGGATTTGCTTCTTCCCCATTTATAACTAAACTTTCTGTTGGTTGATCTGATGGTATCTCATAACAATCATCCTGATCCTCTGGGGGCTTAACATCACAATCATTTGTACATTCTCTAAAATCATTTAATATTAAATTGGCACTTCCTGTATTAGCTAATGGTGAAGGACATTGCTTTAAACAGCTTGGACAGTAACATGTACGGTATGTCATGTTACATTTTGATAGCTGTTCAGGTGCTCCTTCTCCATTTCTACATGAAGGAGCCTTTTCAGGAGGAACTTGCCCATATCCTAAATCTGTATCACTATACCCACTACTTGAACAAGAGGCTGGAGTACAAATACTACAATAACAGTTTCTACTTTGAGATTCACTACAAGCATTTGTACAATCATATGAAGAATAATAATCTCCTGTGTTTGTCTCTGTTGTTCCAGTTGGACAGCTGGTTGGTGTACATGCAGAGACACAATAACAAGATCTATTTAAATACTTCCCACACTCATTAGCACATCCATATACTCCATATGTACCATGTGTACCATCTGAAGATGTACCAGCAGGACAACTAGGAAGAGTACAATCCCTAGTACACCAACATTGACTACTTATTGTACCACCACATCCGTCACTACAATCAATTATTCTAGGTTGACCATATTGAGGAGTATAGGTATTTGTAAATGGTGGTTCACACTTACAACTTGTTGCAGGTGTACAAGAACAACTCTTACATATTCCATTACTACAACCGCAGGTACAAGAGTATTGCATTTTTTCATCACAACACAAAACACCTACACCATTAGGATTTTTACCAAAGCAGAAAGGATAGCCTATTCCTGTACATCCAGAACATTCAGACAAATTAGTATATGCTTCACAAGATGAATAACAAATGCTCTCATCGCCATCACAAGTACAATATTGTGCAAACAAATTAGATTTAAAAAAACTAAAAAGAAAAAATAATATTGTAACAATAGTAAGCAATTTAAATCCTTTTAAACTTTTCATTATTTTATTATTTATAATAAAATTACTATTACGGTTTAACTCCTAATTCTACTGTTTGTATTATATATTTACTTCCAAAGAACTCCTCTCCTAATATACCATATTTAGGATGTAAATCTATTGCCAACAATGGGAACTTTAACCTATCTTCTAACCTTAAATACCTATTAAACAATATACTCTTATCATCATTTTTTGAAGATTGCAATCCTCCATTTACATATACACCATCTATGATTGGATCTGTATTAGGAGCTCTTTTATCAGATTCGTCTTCTATAATAATCTGCCCATCTGCAAATATGTATCCATTCATTTTGTCATATCCAAAACCACTATTTACAGCATCACTTCCTTCTGTAATATTAACATTACCACTCACAACAAATATACAACCATTCTTGCTACTTAATGTATCTGTACCTGTTGAATTCTTTAATGGTGGATTTATTTCCAAACTTCGATCTATAAACATTAATGTCTTTTTATTACATGCGAAGTTAGAATCTATACGAACATCAGCAGTACTCTTAAAAACACAATATTCCTTCGAACAATAATTACTAACTGCAGTAGAAAATGTCATAACATCCATTATCTCTTGTACACTATCCCCTAAATTCTTTTTATTCTTCTCATATGAATCCAGAAGTAGGGTGTAGTAACCATTTTCTTCTACCGACTTTATGCCCTTAAATATTAAGCTATAACTATGTAAAGGACTACTAGGTTTAAAGTTTATCAATCCACCCGTCTCTCCCCACATCTCACTTGTAAAATTAACATAAGGAGGAATTAAACCTGGATTATTTCCATAACTACTTGGAGGAAGAGTACCACTCCATATTCCCTCAGCTACATCTTTTGCTGTAAAAGATGTACCACCTGCTGAGTAAGCTAATCCTCCCGATGTTACCATCCAATCATTAAGATCCTGTTTTATTTCCTCACTTTGAGCTATATTCCCTGCATCATCAAATACGGTAATAAAGAAGTAGAGAGAGTTCTGTGCCTCATGATTTATATTTAATGTTACACTTCCACTATGTTCTGTCCCATTAATGTTTGGATTAACTTGAAAAAGAGAAACATCCATTCTATTCAGTATTCCTATTTTATCTTCATCAACCCCATTATCCTTTGAATTTAGTGAGAAAGTAGTAGGGTCATGAAGAGAAACACCTATTGTTCCCGTGCTTACAGTAATAGTCTTTACATCATCACCAGATGTAAAGATATTTCCAACGATTGCATATAAGTTCCTATCATCAGAAGCATCCCATGATAATGTAATACTATTCCCTGAGACAGTTACATTTGTATTTAAAGTAGGAGATTTCCTATCAATTGTCCATGTTTTTCCAGTATTAGTCCAATTCCTTACATAAGTCTGTCCCTGTTCAGGCTTGTATCTTAACTGATTGGGTTGCCAGAATGGAGATAAATCTGTATATCCTGAATATTTAAACTGAGGTGTCCAATAATCCCCATAGTTTATATTATAGTTATCATATGGTGTAAAACTAAACTTGTCTAAACCCATTAAATATATGTTATATTCACCTTCTGCAACAGGATCATCATAAAGCACACCATCACTATTAGAAAATCTTAAACTAAATTCCATTGATACTGTATTACCTGTCTCTATAATATCTCCTATTATTGTAACCTCTACCATCTTTCCCCCATTTGGCCCATCTATTGAAAATATGTTACCGCTAGTATCTTCTCTTGTCCAAAATACATTTCCCCCATTATAACTAGGTACATATGGTTGCCAGGCACTCCCCATTCTTCTTAACATAAATCCCCAACTATCATTTGCTGATGCTGTAGGTTCTGCTATGTCTGAGATATATAATGGTGTACCTAGCTCTCCTGTATACTGACTTTCTCTAAACCATACAAACAGCCCCTCTATATCACTTGAACCGTTTGTATCTGTATATTCGGCCTTCATTTTGACTGGAGGATTAAACGGATCATTTAATGTTCCAAGCCTAGCAGTCTCTACTTGTCTATCACCTGTATGAGTAATACTACTAAAGCCATAAAGGTTTGTGTAATCAAGTGGATTTTTGACTATTGTAAGCACTTCTGTTGGTTGAGAAGATTCTGTCTCATAACAATCATCCTGATCCTCTGGTGGTTTAACATCACAATCATTTGTACATTCTCTAAAATCATTTAATATTAAATTAGCACTCCCTGTATTAGCTAATGGTGAAGGACATTGCTTTAAACAGCTTGGACAGTAACATGTACGGTATGTCATATCACATTGTGATATATAGTCAGGAGCATTATAACCATTTCTACAGGAAGGAGTCTTTGCAAGAGGAACTTGCCCATATCCTAAATTTGTATCACTATACCCACTGCTTAAACAAGAGGGTGGAGTACAAATATTACAATAACAATTCCGATACTCCTTATCGCCACAATCATCAGTACACTGTTGTGCACCATAATAATCACCCGTATCGGAAGTTGATGTCCCATTCCAACAAGCAGGAGGAGTACAACCAGGATTACAACAAGTACCTGTACAATCACAATCTTCCGTACAAGAGCCTCCATATTTAGCCCAGCAACAACTTCCATCTTGGTAATATTTATCTGGTGATGTACTGCATTGAGATAAGTTATATGAACAGTGTCCAGTATCAAAACAATCCTGTACACAAGCCTCCATACACCCCTCAGGGTAACATCCAGAATCTATGACACACTTTTTAACAGCCGTATCGCAATACGGTAATGCCGCCTTAATCTGTGTCATCGATAGACATAAAATAATAGTTGAAAAACCTGTTATTAAAATTAATAATCTAATTCTTAAATTCATTATAAAGAACATTTAACTTAATCTCTAAACATTGTGACTCTTTGCAAACTGAATCTAGAAGAACAATATAATAATCCTTAGATTCTCCAACCCAACTCTTATACAAAACATCCACATAATCTAAAAGCCAAATGGGAAGATACTCCCCAATAAAAAGAGCTTCTTCTTTAGTTAAACCTTGATTATTTTTCAAAACATTAGATAAAAACTTCTCATACTCTATAGATGTCTCTTCACTTTGTAAGGAATTATTATTTAAAGAATTTATCCCTAGATTTAGCATCTTTAAATTAGACCACACTAATTCTAAATCAGTAATGTCAGAATCTGGATTTTGATTAATTTCTCTCAGATGAAGAAACGGAATTTTGTATAAATTGCTAAAGGACACACACATTTTTGGTGCAATACTACACAGGAATGAGAAATCAGAATATCTCATTGGGCTTGTGGGTATATATTCTCCTTCAGAATAATTCGTAAATTCCTCAATCATATCACTTTCACTATAAACACCTTTCTTCATCTGAATCATTCTTAGTTGTGTCAGGTTATACAAATCAATTGTCTTTTTTTCTCCTACTTCTCTTATGAAAGAACCTTCGTTTAACAGAATATATTTATACCACTTCTCTAAAATGATATCTGCATTTACCTTAGAACTCCTTAATGAGTCCTCCTTCAACTCTAGAATATACAAACCCGAAGGATATCCTTGTATTTCAGGATGTTCATCAAGTAAATCCATAGGATAGAAACCCTTGTTTTCAGGCTTTAAACAGAAGTTTTTATAACCTTCTATCCCAATAAAACAAGCTAACAAAGGTGTTTGATCATACTCCAAGCCAAATTCCCCGAATGGGTTTGTCGATAGAGTACTCTCTTTCTCCGGAAATTTTACAAAATAAAACAAAGCTGAAAAGAGGAAAAGTATTATTACAATCAGAAAAACAAGTAGGGTAATATTAATTTTTTTTTTACTGACTGTTTCCTTCAAATCACTTTTAATATTAATTTATATATTAAGGTTTAACTCCCATCTCTATAGATTGTAATATGATATCCCAACCAAATAAAGACTAAGCTTACTCTTTGATAATACAGTATTTTTCCCACTTAAGAGCAGTTAACAAATTTACATTCTATCCAAAAAACTTAGACAATTCCTTAACTAATCCATCATAGTCTAAATCTGTTTTAACAAGATATGATATAGCCCCTAAATCAAAAGCCTCTTTAACAACTGACTCACTTGTCATATTGGTTAGAACAACAATAGGCATTTTCCCATACTTGTCTTCATTATTTCTAATTGTTTTAAGCACTTCCAATCCATCTACACCTGGCATCATTAAATCAAGAAGAACAAGATCTATCTGATCAAAATTATTTGACAAAGTATCCAATGCCTGATATCCATCAGAAGCTTTTAAAGGAATATATCCTGCAGTTTCAACTAATTCTGCATATGAATCTAAAAGAGGTATTTCATCTTCTACTATCAATATTTTTTTTACATCTGCCATATATTTTAAAATTAAAAATTAAGGTTAGTGATGATATGGTGTTAAAGTCCCTGAAGAGTTATAAATTGTATAATCAAAAAGGGATGGATACCCCATATTCATCGCATTTGGTATTACAACCTGCATAGTTCTTTCCTGACCAGTACATATAACTGTAGATTTTATAAAATAGTTATCAAGAAGATGATTACATGCCTCATTTCCCTGTAACCCAATCTTTATCTTTTCTTTCGAGGGAAGAATTCTAAATTCATACAAATTAGAATAATCTGCAAAATTTAAAGTAATACTACCTCCTGAGGCTAATGTTCCTTCAATAGATTCTATTGGAGCTACACTTCCTTCTCCACAATTACCACCAGTGCTATTTAGACAGTACAACTCCATATCTTCAAGTTTATAAGGTTGTACATTCCCATCGTTATCCATATACACATACTTTGTTGTAAACAAATGATCTCCGCTCCCTGCAGTATAGAAGGTGAGAGTTGCTACACAACCAGCAGGAATACTTACACCATCCACATTAATTGCCATCACATCACCAACACCATACTCTATCCCATCAGAAGCCTGAGCATATGCTATAGTTACAACAGGTTCAGAACATGAACCGCCTTCTCCCAGCCCTAGTAAGCCTAAATCCATTTGATCACCATTTAAGCTTTGCAAAAAATTCCTTATCACTTCTATGTTGCTTAAAACTATTTCTCCATCATCATCCTCACTTAATTCTTTACTAAGTAATTTCTGCAAAGAAGGAAGATCAGATGTTGTAAAAGCATCTAAAACATTACCTGCCTGTTCTAAAGCCTTTTGTGATTCTCTTGTATCAACAACTTCCCCTTTATTTCTCATCATTCTAGAGTAAAGAGATGCTCCAATCACAGCAGCTACAACAAGTACAACCATTATGATAGCTATAGCTTGCCCTGAGTATTTTTTCATAATGTTTTAATAATAAGATATCATTATAACTTAACAATTCTTTAGTATCTTGTCAATGCTCTCGTAGAAACTATCACCTTCCTAGATACACCTTTAGCCACAAGATTAAAAGAATTAGACATAGGCCAATACAATGGAGTAAACTCACTACCTATAACAAATATACTATTTACACCATCACCAATATCGATAAACTGCATAGAAAACTTTGAAACATCAACAGAATAGGAATGAAGTATTGTAATAGGGGAGTCTTCGGCAAAGCAAGTATCATGATTATCAACATTTAAATCATTTGATGTAGCTTTAACAATAAATCCATATTCATTTCCTCCAGTTATATACTTAAAATAACCTAAACATGTCCATGTATCATATCCATATAATCTAACATGAATCTCATTAATATTTTCAGGGACAGGATTTCCCTCTGCATAAGTATTTCCCAATAAACCTCCTGCTAGTTGTATAACTGGAATCCCATCACTATTAAAACCAAACTCTCTAACATTAGAAGAATCATACATTCTAACATCTTCTAGTTTAGCATTACTTAGAGTTCTATCATATACATCCATAACATAATTAATATCGCTTCTTGCCATATTTTTACTATTTGCTGTATGTGATGTTTTAATAACAGTATTAAGCATACTTGCAACAAAAAGCATAACCATAGATAGTATTACTATGGTAAATAGTGTTTCCACTAAGCTAAATCCTTCATATGTTCTTCTATCCTTTTTCATCTTGCAATAACAGCTAAATATCTATAATCTTTTATATCTTTATTTGTAGTATTTAAACCTTTCATATTAGCAACACCTGTAATTATTTCAACAACAGCTCTTCTGTCAGTTATTTCTTTAACATTTATTATTCTAAAATACTGTGTCTTCTCATCCTCATCGAAAGATCCATCCCCATTTTTATCTTCATATATTCTTGTATAATTCTGTCTGTAACCTTCTCCATTATTGTTATTTTCTGATGGACAATCAAATAATCTATCATCAAATGATGCCCCATCTCTACTTATACCATAGCAAATAACTGTACTAGCAATAAGTTTTTCGAATTCCTTCTCATCTCCTTCCCTACTCATATCCTCTATCGCAATCCTTTGTAAATCAACAGCTGTTGATACTGCATGTTTAGCAATCGCATCTTTTATATCTAATTGTGCCAATTCCCTAAGTGTATCTGATGCTATCTGCATTAATACTATTCCTACAATACCAACTATCATCATAGCAATAAGCGTCTCCGCAAACCCCAGTCCTTTATACTTTTTGTTTAAATCTTTATTCATTTATATCTTTAATCCCTGTACGATTTTATCTCATCATCTATTCCATATCTCTCATATGTATTCCCACCAAAAGTAAAACAGCTTAAATTCTCTCCACATTCTGATGAATCCTCTTTTTTATCTCTAGATCCATACACATGATGTATAATTTCACCTGATAGTGGATATACACTTATCATATCAAATGTATCACTATTATTTTTTCTTCTAAGAATAATATCTAATGGCAAGAAATTCTCTGCATCAAAGCTCCCATCATTTTTATAATTTAAGACCTGCCCATCTCTCGCATAAATTATTGCTTTTCCAGTAAGAGATTCAAAAAATACGAAACTAGGGGGATTCTTCTCTTCGTTTAAATCGAGAAGAACAACTTGACCATCAAATCTATTAAGAAGTGAAAGATTCTCTCCTTTTATAAGAGAGAGATTTGTACTGTTTTCTGAACACCTATCAACATACCCATCGCTTTCACTTCCACATGATGCAGGTATACTTCCGTTTTTATATTGATTAAAAGTACCACACAAATTTACATTTGAAATATCTCCATTAACATCAAACCCAGAATACAGATTAGGAAGTTTAGCCCTTGTAAGATCATAAGGGATTCCACCCAAAGTAAGAGTGTCCCCAAAATTCTTAACAGGAGAACACCATTTATACATTCTATAATTTTCATTTCTTCCATTACTTGAATCCGCATTTCTAAAATCTATACCAAATCCATACACCCAAGTTTCTTCACTCTCTTTTCCCATATTCATCGCTTTAAGCCTTGCCGATTCTATATCCTGTTTCACTAATTCTGCATTTTCATTCGCAGTAAATGTTTCATTTATTGAATTAAAGCCACTAATTCCAACAGCTGACAAGATTATAATTATAGACAAAACTATTAACATCTCCATTAAAGTAAATCCTTGAAGTTTTTTAGCTGTATTTCTCATGGCAGTTTTAAAACAAGTATCTATGTATAATTTATCAGAATTTTAAGAAGTACTCAATATTAAAAGTAAAAGACTTTAGAAATAAATTCAAGAAGATATGGATAAAAGAGGAAAGTAATAGATAATGAAAGAAACATAAAGGGAAGTAATGCTAGTGATGATTTTCTTTTTTCTTTTTTAAATAAAACAATGTACATGGAATATAAGCCGGAAGATATTAGAAAAATATATATGTATCCTAAATATAATTCAAGATTAACTACCATGCTAAGTCCTAATAGTACAAGTATATCTCCCATTCCAAAGGGTTTCTTCATCACCTTAGCTATAAGAAGTATAAAAACACACATTACAATTCCACCAATTACTGCATTTTCAGGTATAGAATGATTTAAAAGTGTAGACATAAAGAAATAGATGACTGAAAATATTAAGAATGTATCTACTAATTCTTTAGGTATTTCTTTGTACATATGATCAAAATATGAAAAACAAAAAAAGAATACTAACACTACATACAGAATAGTGGAGAGTGAATAATAGTATATACTCCCCATTCCTATACCTAATGCTAATTCTGAAATAGGATAATATTTTGGGATTCTATAACCACATTTACTACACCTCCCCTTAAATATTATATACGAGAGTACTGGTATAAGTTCATATACTTTAAGCATTTTCCCACACTTTTCACAATGAGATCCTTTTACAAATATTTCAGGATATTTATATTCATTATCTATTCTATATAGTAGTGCATTTAAAAAGCTTGCTAATACAAGACCAAGTAGAAATATCATAAATGTAAGATACATATGCATATCTTTATTATATATGTTTTAAGGAAATATAAAAGAAGAATCCCCTTATACAAGAGGATTCAATAAATCAAAAATATAGCTATCTTTACTCCCAAGTATCACCATCCCATGTTGAACCACCACTAGCAAATGTTGCCCAAACAGGGTCTGTATTATTTCCACTATATGTCATTTCTTTTACTGGAACTAGTACACTACCAGCAGTAGCACCATCAAATGCTATGTCAACACCAATACCATTACCTGCACAATACACAGCCCCATCTGGATGAATAGTATTCTCAGCAGCATCACCTCTTAAAGTAACACATACTAATACCGCCTGGTCTCCAGCATCACCACCAACTCCATAAAAATATGTTGCGGTACTACCACCATCAAAAGAATCTTTATCTATATATGGAACCAGAGTACCCGCTCCCCCTTGCGGTGTTCCGACTAATATTTCCACAGAACATGTACCCGAATTACACATGACTGGATCATTATGTGCGGGATACTTTCTATTATCAGTATAATATGCCTGCAGAGATGTATATACTTGATCTACAGCATTTCTGTGTGCTACATCATTTGCTCTATTAATAGCAAATCTCCCAGCAGTAATACCTACTACAGTAAGGATAATGATAATACCCATTACTATAAGCATCTCTACTAGGGTAAAACCTGAATATTTCTTATTCATTCTTATATATATATTAAAAAATTATTTAATTTATATGTTTCTATGTATAACTTATACAATTAAAGTAACAATGTCAAGCACCATTCCCATTACCTCTGACAGTTGGAACATAGGAGTATAAACACCAAGAGAAATAAAGGCTATTACAAGACCCATGATAACAAGAAAAACAGGCTCCAGTACAGAAGACATATTCTCAGTAGCCTGATCAACCTCTTCATTATAATACTGAGCAACTTTTTTAAGAACATTATCCAATTCTCCAGTTTCCTCACCTACAGCAATCATACTGCTAACAAGAAGAGGGTAATAATCACTCCTTGCGATAGGAAGTGCTAATGAATTACCTTTTTCAACTTCATCCTTTGCTTCCAAAATAACCTCTCTAAACATAATATTGCTAAGTGACATTGCAGTCAGCTCCAATGCTCTGCTTATTGAAAGACCACTACTCAAAAGTAATGCTAAAATTCTTGTAAATTGGGCAATTTGCATCTTACTTATTATTCCACCAATAATAGGAATTTTAAGTACAATCTTATCACTGCTTCTTTTCCCATTCGGAGTATCAATCCACACTTTTATTCCTATTACAATACTCAAAATTGCAATCAGTAGTACCCACCAATAATTAATAAAGAAGTTACTTAAAGAGACCATTATTTTTGTAATAGCAGGAAGTTCCCCTCCAAATTCTGTATAAATATCACTCATTGCAGGAACAAGAACAAGCATCATTAAAACAACAACTGCTGCTATTATAACTAGTAAAATAATAGGGTAGGTAAGTGCTCCTTTAATCTTTCCTTGAAGCTTATTTTTATTCTCCAACTCTGTAGCTAATTTATTTAATATCTCTCCTAAATTACCACTAGACTCACCTGCTTCAATAAGGTTAACGGTAATATCATCAAAAATCTCTTCTGTATTTCTAAAAGAGTCAGCCAAAGTTTTTCCTGCTTCAACGGACACTTTTACATCTGAGATTGTTTTCTTAAACAAGGGATTAGTAATTTGCCGTTCCATTATCTGCAATCCTCTTGTAAGAGGAAGACCTGAATTTACCATGGTTGCAAGCTGTCTCATAAAGACAACTTTATCCTTCATTGGTACTCCACCAATGTTTATCTGAGATAGCTCTTCTAAATCTAAACTCTTTTTTTCTTTTATGTTTACTACAATCAAGCCTCTGTCTTGGAGAATTTCAGCAACAGCCTGAGCATCTCTTGCTTCTAGTTTACCTTCTATTACTTTACCCTTGTTGTCTCTTGCAGAATATGTAAAATTAGGCATATTTTTAACTCTTAAGTAACCTTAAGACTTCCTCAGGATATACAGCATACTCCTGAGCTTTTTGTACAGATATAATTCCCTCACGAACAAGATTAACAAGAGATCTTTCTAATGATACCATCCCTATATCAGAGCTTGTTCTTATTACATTATCAATTTGATGAGTCTTTGACTCTCTAATCATATTTCTGATTGCTGCATTTGCAATCATTATTTCACACACAACTCTTCTTCCTCCCTTATCAAGAGGAATTAATCTTTGAGCAACTACTGCTTCAAGTATGTTTGATAACTGCATTCTTATCTGCTGTTGCTGATTATGTGGGAATACATCTATTATTCTATCTATTGTTTGAGCTGCACTGTTAGTATGCAAAGTTGCAAACACCAAATGTCCTGTTTCAGCTAGTGTTATTGCTGAAGCGATTGTTTCATAATCTCTCATCTCACCGACAAGAATGACATCAGGATCCTGTCTAAGTGCACTTCTTAGTGCAATCGGCCACGAATGTGTATCATCATTCATTTCTCTCTGATCAATCAAAGACTTCTTTCCTTCAAAAACAAATTCAATTGGATCTTCAATAGTTAATATATGAGCAAATCTTGTCATATTTATCTCTTCTAATATTGCAGCAAGAGATGTACTCTTACCATGTCCAGTAGGTCCTGTTACCAGTATAAAACCCTGTTTTAACTGAGCAAACTGATGATAAATACTTGGAAGAAAAAGTTTATCAATTGTTCTTATTCTTGAAGGAATAATTCTAAATGCAGCAGCTAAATTCTTTTTTGTATAGTATGCATTAATTCTAAATCTTGCGGGAATATCTCCTTCATAAAAATATGCTAAATCTATTTCCCTATTTACCTCTAACAGCTCTTTTTTCTCATCAGATAGTACCGAGAATATAAGTTCTTCTGCTTCTTCTGCTGTTATAACTTTATCACTTACTTCCATCAGTGTTCCATCTATTCTTACAATAGGGGGATAACCAACAGAAATATGAAGGTCTGATGCATTGTGCCGAATAGCATAAAGAAGAAGCTCATCTATTCCCTTTGGTTCATTTAATTTCTGGATTACTGGTGATTCTGGTTCCTTAACAAAAATAGGCTGAGCAAGATTAACTTCTTTTGGCTCTCTTTTTAGTGCTTTTGGTACTTTTTCACCTGGAATAATCTCTTCAAGAGAATTACTTACAATACCTTTCAAAACACCCCCGTCACTTGGACTGGGAGCTAGGTTAATACCTTGAGTATCAGCTTTAACTTCAGCAGTAGGAGAAACTCCTGATTGTGTTTGGACAGATGGTTGTACATCATTAGTAGATGTTGTTGGAGTAGGGGTAGTAGAAATATTAGAATTTATAATCTGAGAATTATCCTGAGGTATATTAGGATACCGAACTGTGTTGTTTTGGGCAGTATTATCTTCCATCTTTTTCATTATATCTTAAATTTATTCTTTTGACACTCTCATGACCTCTTCAATGGAGGTAATACCTTCTAGTGCCTTTAAAAATCCATCTTGCGTCATTGTAATCATACCATTTGCCCTTGCCTCTTTATCTATATCCTGAGCTGTAATATTTTCCATAACCATTCTACTAATTTTTTCGTTAACATCCAATACCTCAAAAATACCAATACGGCCAACATAGCCAGAACCTCCGCATCTGTCACATCCACTTCCTTTATAAAGATAAATAATTGGTTCTCCATCTGACCCTATTTCAGGAGCTTTAAGTGCAGCAGATCCTTCTTCTCCTTTTGCCTTTTTAGCATTAATAACCTGAGTTGTATACTTAAACAAATCAAAACCTTCAATCCCTGATAATATTTCCTTAAGTGCCTCCATTTCTGCTGGTGTTGCAGGTACAGCTTTCATACACCTTTGACATACCCTTCTTGGTAAACGCTGAGCAACTAAAAGACGCATAGTAGATGCTAAAAGATATGGCTCCATTCCCATATCCAGTAGTCTTGGTATTGCAGCAGCAGCACTGTTTGTATGCAAAGTAGATAAAACTAAATGTCCTGTAAGCGATGCTTGTATAGCTAGCTCTGCAGTTTCTTGGTCTCTAATCTCACCTACCATCACTATATCAGGGTCCTGTCTTAATACTGATCGCAAACCTGTAGCAAAAGTAAGACCAACATCAGGATTAATCTGCACCTGCGTAACTCCTGGTACTCTAATTTCAACAGGATCCTCCAAAGAGATAACATTAACGGAAGGATCATTAACTTTCACTAGTGCACATGCAAGTGTTCTAGTTTTACCACTTCCTGTTGGACCAGTAACAAGTATTATTCCATTCGTAACAGATAGTGCATCCATAAAAAGTTTGTAGGCGTTTCCTCTTAGACCAGTACCCTCTAAAGTTAGCCCTTCTGTATCAGATTCAAGTAAACGCATAACCACTTTCTCTCCATGGATTGTTGGCATAACAGAGACACGAATATCTATCTTAGAATTCTTCACTTTAACTTGAAATCTTCCATCTTGTGGAACTCTCTTCTCATCAATCTTTAAATTAGACATAATCTTAATACGAGAGACGGTAGCAGGTCCAAGTGCTTTAGGAAGGGAAAGTCTCTCTGTCATAACACCATGGATTCTAAATCTCACTCTTAGTCTTGTCTCCATTGGCTCTACATGTATATCTGATGACTTTGATACAACAGCATACTGTAAAATCGAGTTAACAATTCTCGCAACAGGAGCATTCTTTAAATCAATACTACTAATTAAATTAGGATCTTCATCAATCTCCTGTACAGGTACATTAACATCTTCTAGAGCCGCTGTAACCTCAGAGCTCATAAGGTCTCCCATCCTTCTATCAAGGATATAGTTCAATCCATTCTCTGCTGTAATATATACAATTACCTTTGTATTAGGTGGATACTTCCTTTGTAATGCCTGGATAGCCTGTATATCAAAGGGATCAAGCATTGCTATTTTTACATAATCATCTCCCCTTTCAAAAGGAACAGCCTTATATCTCTTTAAACTATCAATTGGCACTTCAGCAATAACACCTTCTGGAACATCATTTTCCATTAAATCAACATAAGGAATATTAAAGATTGTAGACTTAGCTTTAGCTATCTGTTCATCATCAGCAAGCTTCATCTCCCTTATTATTGTCTCTTCATTTTTAGGTGAACGACTTCTTTCGACCTGAACCTTAACAGCATCAGCTTCACTAATTATTCCCTGTCTTTGTAAATATGAAAGTAGTGTTTCCTGAACCACAAATATAGGCAGTAAAATTAATATTATGTAATAATAGCAAGAGAAGAGAGTAATTTCACGACCTATAATGTAATTAAAGCTAAAATCGCATAAAATACTGTAGAATCAAGCAATTTAAGCACTCAAACACAAGCTTTTTACTCGAAAACATGATAAAATATTGATATATGACATACCTAATTATTGGAAATGACAGTGAAAATATAAAAAGAGAAATTAGTACATTAATCTCAAAACTCTGGAATAAAAATCTCAAAAACAACTTCTTTGAATTTACATCTCCAGATATTCATACAATTGAAACAAACAATATTAATAGCATAGGAATTGAAGATGTAAAAAGACTTCAAAAAGAAATGATTTATACCCCATATTCAGAAAATGTACAGATAGCATTAATATTTGATGCAGACAAATTAACAGTAGAAGCACAAAATTCATTTCTTAAAACATTAGAAGAAAGTAGTAATCGTACTGCATATATTCTTACAGTATCTAATGAGGAAAAACTCCTCCCTACAATTATTTCAAGATCCTTAAAGATTTACACAAAAGAAGTAGAAAAAAAAGTGCATGAAGAAAAATCCCCAGAGACTTTAACAAAAAATTTAATAGAGGCCTTTAAAGATATAGAGAAGATTGCTAAAGATAAAGATAGTACAGATAACTTCTTAAACGAAGTAGAGTTTTACTATCAAGCTCTTCTAAAACAAAATTTAAAAGATAAAGAGCAATTAAAACAAATTTATGATAATATCCAATGTGTAGAAAAAACAAGAAGAAGAATAAATGCGAATGGCAACAAAAGACTTCTTTTGGAAAATCTTTTTCTTGTCTTAAGAGGTCACTCTTTCTCTTAACATTTCTTTCTAAAATATATTAGAATGGAAATCACTTTGAAAAATAACTTAAATTAACCAGGCAATGTCAGAAAACAATTATAAAGCATCAAATATTCAAGTATTGCAGGGGCTTGAAGCTATAAGAAAAAGACCAGCAATGTATATTGGATCTACAGATAGAAATGGTCTCCAACATATATTTACAGAAATTCTTGATAACTCTGTAGATGAAGCAATTGCAGGATATTGTACAAACATATGGGTAACTCTTTACAAAGACGGTTCAATATCTGTAAGAGATAATGGAAGAGGAATACCTGTTGAAGAGCATCCACAAACAAAAGTATCTACACTTGAAACAGTTATGACAAACTTACATGCAGGAGGAAAGTTTGAGGAAGGAGCATACAAGGTATCAGGAGGTCTTCATGGTGTTGGTATGAAATGTACTAATGCTTTGTCAGAATGGATGATAACTACAGTAAAAAGAGATGGCGGAATATATCAACAAGAGTATAAAAGAGGGATTCCTGTAGCCCCTGTTCAAAAAGTAGGAACTGCTCCAGACAATGAAACAGGTACTGAGCATAGATTCCTACCTGACAAAGAGATATTTACAGAAACTGATTTTGATTTTAAAGAGATTGTTAAAAATTGTAGACAGCATGCATACTTAACAGCAGGTCTTAAAATCTCAATAAAGGATGAAAGAGTAGAAGAGGGAAATCCTCCAAAAATCTTTAATCTGTACTTTGAAGATGGAATTAAGTCATATGTTCTTTTTATGAACTTAGATGAGAAACCTATAAACGAAAAACCCTTTTATGTAAAAAAAGATTGTGATGGAATAATTGTAGAAGCAGCAATTCAGTACACCGACAGTATGGATGAAGATGTTAAATGTTACACTAACAATATTATCAATCCAGAAGGTGGAACTCATTTGTCAGGTTTTAGAACTGCACTTACTAGTGCAATAAACACATATGCACAAAAAGCAGAACTACTAAAAGGGTTAACTGATTCTTTAAGTGGAGATGATGTAAGAGAGGGACTCACCGCTGTAATATCAGTAAAAGTAACCAATCCTCAGTTTGAAGGTCAAACAAAAATAAAATTAAACAATCCAGAAGTTAAAACTGCTGTTGCAAAAGTAATTAGAGATGAACTTTTAACATATCTTGATGAACATCCTAAAGAAGCAAAAGCAATTATTGATAAAGCAGTACTTTCATACAAAGCAAAAGCTGCAGCAAAAGCAGCAAGAGATGCAGTCATCAGAAAGAATGCCTTAGAAAGTACAACTTTACCAGGCAAACTCGCAGATTGTATAAGTAATGATCCTAAAGAATGTGAACTCTACATAGTAGAAGGAGATTCTGCAGGAGGAAGTGCAAAACAAGGAAGAGACAGACATACACAGGCTGTACTTCCACTAAGAGGAAAGATTATTAACACTAATAAATACAGAGTGGATAGAGTTTTAGGCAATAATGAGTTTAAGGATATTACAACGGCCCTGGGAGTAGGAATAGGGACATCTTTAGATGTAAGCAAATTAAGATATCATAAAATAATTATAATGAGTGATGCAGATGTTGATGGATTACATATTACAACTTTAGTGCTTACCCTTCTTTACAGATTTTTTAAACCATTAATTGAGCAAGGATATGTGTATGTTGCACAACCTCCTCTACATAAGGTAGAAATTGGTAAAAAGAAATACTACTTTCTAAATGATGAAGAAAAAGATGCATTTGTAAGAAAGGCTAAGACAGCAGGAAAGACTCCCGTAGCAAACAGATTTAAAGGTCTAGGAGAAATGAATCCTGATCAGCTTTGGGAAACAACTATGAATCCAGAAACAAGAGTACTCAAAAGAGTCCAAATAGAAGATGCTCAAGAAGCTGAAAAAACATTTGAGATGTTAATGGGAACAGAAGTTCCTCCAAGGAGAAGATTTATTCAAAGATATGCTAAAAAAGCTAATTTAGATATATAAAGACATGGCAGATAAAGAAGATTTAATAAAAAGTGCACAAGAAAATATTACTGTTGAAAATCAGGAACAACAAGACTTAACTGATACAGAACAAAACAATTCAGAAATTGATTTTAGTTTGTCATTTAAACCTGGAGAGATAAAAGAAAGATCAATTGTTGATGAGATGAAATCAAACTACATTGACTACTCTATGTCCGTTATAGTCTCTCGTGCACTTCCAGATGTAAGAGATGGATTAAAACCATCTCAAAGAAGAGTACTAGTTGCAATGAATGACTTAGGTCTAACACCAACTTCTCATTTTAGAAAGTGTGCAAAAATTGCTGGTGATACCTCAGGTAACTACCATCCACATGGTGAAAGTGTAGTATATCCCACTCTTGTAAAAATGGCTCAAGAGTTTTCAACCAGATATATTTTAGTTGAAGGACAAGGGAATTTTGGTTCTATTGATGGAGATCCTGCAGCTGCAATGAGATACACAGAAGCAAGATTGGGAAAGATTACTCCAGAAATGCTTCGTGATTTAAATAAAGGAACTGTTACATTTATACCTAACTATGATGGAACAAGATTTGAACCAACAGTACTTCCCACACTTTTCCCTAACCTTTTAGCAAATGGAAGTCAAGGTATTGCAGTAGGAATGGCAACACAAATACCTCCTCATAATCTTACAGAGCTTGTTGATGCACTCCGAGAAATGATTAAAAGAGGGAACAAATGGCAGGGAGTAGCAATTTACAATGAACTTAGAAAAGCAAGAGAGAGTAGAGAAAAAGTACCACAAACACTTAATGCAAAACCTGAAAATTACTTAGAAAACTATGTAGATACAAAATCTCTCGATTACAGTAAAGAGATTGAAAAAATAGTTGAAAGAATTAAAGAAACAAAGGAAACAATATATCCTGATTTCAAGTCAGATATATCTCCAGAAGAGTTAATTGAAATAATTCCAGGACCAGATTTCCCTACTGGAGGAATAATATATGATAGAGCTGAAATACTTAATGCATATGCAACAGGAAGAGGAAAAATACTTCAAAGAGCACAGGCATCAATAGTTGAGGGGAAAAATGGAAGATATCAGATAGTAATTACAGAAATTCCATATCAAGTAAATAAAGCTTACATGATAGAGAAAATTGCAGACTTAGTGAGAGAGAAAAAAATTACAGGAATTGCAGATATTAGAGATGAATCAAATAAAGATGGAATAAGGGTAGTTGTTGCTCTTAAGAAAGATGCACAGCCAAAAACTGTATTAAACAAACTATATAAATATACAGAAATGCAAAAGACCTTTAATGCAAATATGATTGCATTAGTAGACCAAGAACCAATTACTCTTTCACTAAAAAGAATGCTTGAATTATTCCTTTCTTTTAGAATTACTGTAACTGTAAGAAGGTATGAATATGATTTAGCAGAAGCAAGATATCATGCACATATACTAGAAGGATTACTTAGAGCATTAGACCTTTTAGATGAGGTAATTGCTACTATAAGGGGATCTAAGACTCAAGAGAGTGCAAAAACAAACTTAATGGATAAGTTTAAGTTTACTGATGTACAAGCACAAGCAATTTTGGATATGCAGCTTAGAAGACTTGCTGCTCTTGAGAGAATGAAACTGCAAAATGATTATAAAGAAACAAAAGAAAAGATTATTCAGTACAATGAAGTTCTAGATAGCCCTGATAAAATTCTTGAGGTAATTAGTAATGATCTAGAAGTAATGAAAGAAACATATGGAGATAAGAGAAGAACAAAGATTGTAAAAGGAAAAATAAACGAAATTTCAGATGAAGATTTAATTGCACAGGAGGAAACACTAATAACAATAACCCATACTGGATATGTAAAGAGAGTCCCGCCTTCTACATATCAGACACAGAAGAGAGGAGGAAAGGGAATATCTGGTGGTGAAACAAAAGAAGGTGACTTCATTGAGCATGTATTGCTTTGCAACACACACGATGAACTACTGCTATTTACAAATAAGGGTCGTGTATTTAGTACAAGAATATTTGAAATACCTGAATATGGGAGAACTGCAAAGGGTATTCCATTAATTAACCTTGTTCAATTAGATCAAAATGAAATAATAACTTCTATTCTTACAAGAGATCCTAAGGGAGGAGTAATGGGTTCTGAAGAGATACAAGAGCAGCAAGATGAAAAAGGTGTAATAAAAAAGGCAGATTTTAAGTATTTCTTAATGGTAACAAAGGGAGGAATTATTAAAAAAACTGATTTAAAACAATTCTCAAAGATTAGAGCAAATGGCT
>CAZQHF010000001.1:33405-81122 GCA_964593535.1 uncultured Candidatus Saccharibacteria bacterium | reverse complement strand
CGGAGAGAGTGGGATTCGAACCCACGGTACGATTTCTCATACGCACGCTCTCCAAGCGTGTCCTTTCGACCGCTCAGGCATCTCTCCCTGGCGTACCCGGCCGGAATCGAACCGACAACCTACTGCTTAGAAGGCAATTGCTCTATCCGATTGAGCTACGGGTACATAAACATCGTATTCTATCAATATTTTTGATTAAAATAAAGGATTAATTATTTTCCTGAGCAACCTCTACCTCTTTAATTTCTATTAACACTCCCCCCTTTCTATCAGGAAATCTCTTTAAGAATGTTGGGTATTTCTCAGGATAAAATACAGCCTCAGGTTTCTTTTCAGCAAACTGTAAACTACTTAGATACTCAATACCATCTTTCCATCCCATACCCATTAAATCCTGTGCAATCTTATCTTTATTTATCTTAGGTTTAACAGTAGAACTTGCTACAATCTTAATCTTTATTGAATCCTTTTCAGCCTCAACAACAGAAATATCAGTTTTAATATCTTCATTAAGTTCTAAATCAAGATCATTCTCATTATCAAACAACTTCTCATCCTCAGCTTTCTTCTTAAGAAGCTCTTTTACTTTCTCATTAAGATTATGCTTGTTGTAATAAGTGGCAGAACCCTTTACAGTAAGATCTAAATTAACATCAGTAGCCTCCTCTCCGACCTTTTTATCTGTTTTGATACTTGTCTTATCAACGGCACTAAGTATAGTATCCTCTATAATCACCCAATCACCTGATACCTCTCTTAACTCTGACTTTATTTCCTCAATTGCAGTAGAGCTTAACTCCTCTACCCCCTTATCTATATCCCCCTGTGAAAGAACAGTATATTCTTCCTCAGTTCCTCCTGAAATAGTGGTAGTATTTTTACCAAAGATATCTGTATATCCTTGTATTGTAAAGCTTTTATTTAAAGTTGATATATTATATTCTTTGCCAAAATCAATTGCTATAACAGAGACCTCTTTACCTGACAGAATCTCACTACACTTTATGGTAACTCCATCTTTTAATTTATATAATAAGGATTTCCCATCAATTGTTGTAGTCAAAGTGTGACCAGCCTCAAGTGTAATTGGCTGTGTTTCTTCTGTACACTCTGCTGAGAAATATATATTTATCTTTCCTTCTGCCTTTTCTCCCTTGTATGCCTTTCCTGTTGCAGTAATAGTATTAGATAGGCTTTTACTTTTCTCTTCTGTTTTAATCGGTATTTTAGAATTTTCAAAATCTATCTCTTCTACATTCTCATCACCTGACAGTACAGTTTCAATTTTAACAGGCTTTGATTCAACAAATATTTTTACTTTTACAAATGTTCCAAAATGATTATAAAGGATTCCACCTATTATTAATAAAGCAAATAGAGGAAGAATAATCTTTAAGAAAGTTTTTGATATTTTCTTTTTACCATCAGTAGGGATGTTATTGTTTCGATTAAAGGGAGGTTTAAATTTAAAGAATTTAAGTTTTTCCTTTTTAGGTTCGCTCTGGATATTTTCAGTAATTATATCTTTCTCTATCTTAGGGATATCTTGATCAATAGAAATAAAGGGGGAGGAAGTTTTAAGCCCTCTCCTATCTACATATTGACTCATCACACCTTCTTTGGGAGTTTCCGTTTTTTTAACTTCTTCACTTGCTTTTTCTATAACACTTTCCACTTTCTCTTCAAAAGCTTCACTCTCATTTTCTTTAATAGCAGAAATGTTTTTTAAAGTCTTCTTTCTCTCAAGCAGTTCTTTTTTCTTCTTTTCTAACATTTCAGCTGCCTCTTGCCAATCATCTGCTGTAGGATTAGATGGAGAATCAATTGCTTTAATTCCTGCCAAAAGTGAGTTTCTAATACCTGTTGGATTTTGAATTATTTGAGTTATGATGAGCTTCCCTTCTCTTTCTGCTGTCTCATTTAAGACCCTTAGATTAATAGGGCTTATTAAAATATCTGAATGTTCTGTAAATGTAAGAATTATTCTTTCTGCATTACTTTTATGAATAGCCCTAACTAAATCTGTTAGTTCATGAGATGGTTCTACTACTATTTTTTCTATAATTGTATTGTCTTCCATATTATACTTCCCAATTTATATTTTTAGTTTCTCTATCTATTTCCATATCATACAGGAATTTTGCTAGTGAAGCAGGTGTTATATCATATATATATTGTAAATCTCCACTATTATCAGTTACAGATCCAAGCAAGTCAGGTGTAAACATTTCTATCTTTGGTACAACTGCAATAGGGAGGTATCTTTTCCAAGGAAACTCCATTAATGCACTTTTAATATCAGGTAATAGTGCACCACCTCCGCAAAGATATATTTGTGTAGGAAGCGGCCCTGCATCTTCACAGCTTTCAAGAGCAGCTTTTAATGTTCTCATCCACAGTGTTGCTGTTGTATACATGGTCTTTTGAACCTGTCTCATTACTTCTTTTGGTAATTCTTTTTGAGAGTATTTTATCTTTCTTAACTCTGCATGCCTGAAATCAGAATCAGTAAGTCTTGCAAGTTCTTTTGTAAATACCCTTCCTCCAAATGCAAACATCTGAGTATCTGCAACATTACCATTTTTAACAATTGCAACATCTGTAGTTCCTCCTCCTATATCAAGGAATATTGCTGAGAAATTTGTATTTCTTCCTCCTGAGTGAGCTCTTGCAACTGCAAATGGCTGAGATACAATACCAAGAACTTCAAAATTAAGAGAAGAAGCGACCTTTCTAAGAGCTTCTGTATATGTTCTTGGAGCAAAAGATGCGTAAAAGTTAAGTTTTACATTCCTTCCTTTATATCCTACAAGAGAGTTTACAGGCATTCCGCCTATTTCCATACCTGTTGGTGTTATATGCAGTATCTCTATATCATCATTTTTCAGACCTGTTCTTAAACTTAGGTCATCTTTGCCTGTTACTGCAATTTGAGATTTTACCTCCTTTATTATCTTTTCCTGCTCCTTTTGAGTTACCTCTTTTTCAAAATGCTGCTCTCTTTCATAGTTAACAACTATTGATACTCCCTGTACATACTCTCCTGCTATACCCATCATTACATATCTTGGAAACTCTTCTGGTTTAAGATTGGTAAGTAACTCGTTAATTGAAAGTTTGCAGTTTTCAAGAACTGTATCTAAGTTTGTAATTATTCCACTTCGCATTGCATGTTGTTGCTGTTGTATTCGTGATACTTTATTTACAGTAACACCATAGTCATTCATGGTAAACAGAATACTTTTTACTGTTTCCGTTCCTATATCAAGTGCGACTATTGGAGTATTTCCATCAAGAAGGGATCTTCCTAATGATTTTTTTAACGGCAGTTTTATCATACTTTTTAATTATATCATCAATGCCTATTAATTATACAACAACAATTTGGATAATAGGCTCTCTTTCAGTTTTCTTATATATATACTTGCTACTTGCTTTCTCCATTTTAGCTTTAAGTTCCTTGTAATCATAGTTGTTGTTTTTCTTAGATATGCTCATCCAATCTCTATGTACATCATATATTATGGTTTTTATCTCTTTAAGAAGTTCCTGGGACTTTTTCATATATATGAAGCCTCTGGATACAAACTGAGGATTACCCATTAATCTGTGAGTGTTTGTACTAAGGTTAATAACGATGATAAACATACCATACTCTGAAAGCTGTTTTCTGTCTTTTAGAACTATTTCTCCTGTATCACCTACTCCAAGACCATCTATTAAAATAGGTCTAGATTCTACTGAACCATCTTTGTACCAACGGTTTCCATTAAATGCCCATACTACTCCGTCATCTGTAAGTAGGACATTTTCTTCTTTCATACCCCATGATATATAGTTCTTTTTATTGAAGTATCTAAAAGTAAGAGGGCCGTGTACAGGCATAACAACTCTTGGCTGTATTAAATCAAACATTATTTTCATATCATCTTGATTCCCATGTCCTGTTGAATGAATTTTTACCTCTATTGTGTCTTTAATTAAATCAGCACCAAGAGCAATTAGTCTGTCAGTCATTTTTTCAATAGCAGATACATTCTCAGGGATTTCAGAAGAAGACATTATTACTAAATCTCCCTTTTTAATTTTGACATATTTATGTTCACTTAAAGATATTCTGTTTAATGAGGAGAATCTCTCTCCTTGGCTTCCTGTACAAAGAAGGAGGAGCTGGTTATCGCTATATTTCTGAATATCTTTTTCTTTAATTACAAGCCCTTCCGGTATTTTTATATATCCTTGTTTGCTTGCAATAGAGATAGTTTCTTGTAAGCTTCTTCCAGATATTACAATCTTTCTGTTTGTTTTCTTCGCTATTTCAAACAAAGCGTAAAGTCTTGTTAAAAGAGAAGAGAATGCAGCAACAATTACTCTTCCACTTGCATCTTTAATAATATTCTCAAGGTTTGCAAATATCTCTGTCTCAGAAGGAGCCTTTCCCGTCTTTGAAGCATTAGTACTTTCCATTAATGCAAGATCTATTTTCCCTCTCAATGACCTTAGCTTTGCATAATCTGCTTCAAGCTCATTTGTAGGCTGTGTATCTATTTTGTAGTCCCCAGAGAAAAAGACATTTTCTTTAGGAGTTTCAATAAATATGGAGAAAGCATCAGGAATACTATGGTTAATCCCTATAAATGTAACCCTAAAGCTTTTTCCAATATTAATTGTAGTATGTCTATCAACCCCGTAAATTTTTGTTTTGTTCTTTAATCCTTCTTCCTCTAATTTGTGTTCTATCAAGGCCTTAGCAAAAGAGCCTGCATATATGGGAGGAAAATCTAATTCTGGCAGCATCCATTTTAGAGCTCCTGTGTGGTCTAAATGTCCATGGGTTATTAGTATTGCTTTTACCCTCTTTTTGTTCTTCTTTAAATATTGAAGGTTAGGTATTAAGTAATCTACCCCATACATCTCTACCCCAGGAAATGAGTATCCTGCATCAACTACAACTATCTCATTATCAACTTCAATGAAGTTACAATTTCTCCCTATCTCTGTAGTTCCTGATAGGGTACATACTTTAAGATTTTGATTTTTAAATTTGTTTTGTTTTGTTTTCATAATCTCTCATTATACCAGAATATATGTAAATTAGATTAAAAGTATGTAAAATTAACAATGGCTGGTATAATACATCAAGAAAAATGAAGGACGATATTTCAAAAACATTTCAACAGGAAGAAAGAGAGATATATTCTCTTTGGGAAGAATCGGGATTGTTTAATCCTGACAATATGGGAAATTTCTTAAAAGAGAAGAAGGTTGAAGTAAAAAAAACTTTTACAATATCTCTTCCTCCTCCTAATGCAAACGGGAATTTACATCTTGGGCATATGTGTGGTTATTCCTTTCATGATGCAATAGGGAGATATATGAGAATGACAGGGCATCCTACACTTCTTCTTCCTGGGAAGGATCATGCTGGTATTCAAACAGAAACTGCTTTTAGTGCAGAGCTTGAGAAACAGGGTAAAAGTAAATGGGAGATGGGAAGAGAAGAATTCTTTAAGCAGTGTTATGACTTTTGTATGAAGAATGCATCTAATGCAAGGAATCAAGAGAAAAATATTGGGCTTAGTGCTGATTACAGCAGAGAATTTTTCACATTAGATCCAAGACTTACAAAGGTTGTATATGAGACTTTTGAAATGTTGTTTAAAGATGGATTAGTATACAGAGATAAAAGGATAGTAAATGTTTGTCCTAATTGTAAGACTGCATTGGCAGATATTGATACAGAACATGAAGAAAGAAGAGGAATATTTGCATATATAAAGTACCCTGTTGTTGGAAGTAAGGATGAATATATAATGGTTGCAACTACAAGACCTGAAACAATGCTTGGAGATAGTGCTGTTGCAGTAAATCCTAAGGATGAGAGGTATAAAAAATATGTTGGGAAAAAAGTTTTACTTCCAATACAAAATAAAGAGATCCCAGTTATTGCAGATGAAAGTATTGATATGGAGGTAGGAACTGGTGTTCTTAAAGTAACTCCTGCACATTCGCCTATTGATTTTGATTTAGGTAAAAAACATGGGCTTGAAATTATTAATGTTATTAATGAAGATGGAAAAATGACAGGAGACATTCCTGAGAAGTATAAAGGAATGGATACTATTACCTGTTCAAAACAGCTTTGTGAGGATTTAGATAAACTTGGTCTGCTCGAAGATATTCAAAACATTAAACATGATGTAGCTGTATGTGAGAGGTGTGGTACTCCTGTTGAGCCGATAATTTCAAATCAGTGGTTTGTTAATGTAGATAATTTAGCACAGAAGGCTCTTGGGGCACTTAAAAATGGTGATGTTAAAGTAATTCCTCATGGTCAACAGAAAGCATTGGAGTTTTTCTTTGAAAATATTAAGCCTTGGTGTATTTCAAGACAGTTATGGTGGGGTCAAAGAATTCCTGTATGGTACAGTGGAGGTAAAAAGCTTTATGATTGGTTAAATGAAAACAAAGGAAAGACAGTTAAGGATTTTGAAAAAGAGTTTGATATTAAGGTAAAAGGTGATGGAAGCATATATATAGGGGAGGAGCCACCTGAAATAGATGATGTGTGGGAGGCTGAAAGTGATGTATTTGATACATGGTTTAGTTCTGGACAGTGGCCGTTTTCTACACTAGGAGGGCCTCAGGGAGAGGATTTTAAGAAATACTATCCTACACAAACAATGATTCATGCAAGAGATATTCTTTTTTGGTGGTCTGCTAGAATGCTTATGCTTGGAATATATAGAACAGGACAGGTTCCTTTCAATACAATCTTTTTAACAGGGATGATTTTAGCTTCTGATGGTTCAAAGATGTCTAAGAGCAAGGGAAATGGAGTTGAGCCTCAAGAAGTATTTGATAAATATGGAGCAGATGCTCTTAGACTTTGGTATTACTCTGATGCTCTTCCTGGTTCAAATGCTCCTTTAAGAGAAGAAAAGATAAAGGGAAATAGAAATTTTGTAAACAAGATATGGAATGCAAGTAGATTTATCATCTTAAATATTGATGAAAGCGAGATAGAGAGAATTGCTAATTTTGAAGTAGATATGAATCTTGAAAGAGTAAAGATGACAGAGAAACATATACAAAGGGTAAGTAAGTATATTGAAAAGTATCAGTTTAATCTTGGTGCCGAAGCAATAAGGGAGTTTTTCTGGCATCAGCTTTGTGATGTGTGGATAGAAGAGGTTAAAAAAGAAATTAAAGATGAGGGTATTGGTTCTGAGAAGAGAATTGAGAAGCTTTCAGAGCTATTATACATTTTAAAAAGGAACTTAATGATTATGCATCCTTTTGTTCCTTTTGTTACAGAATCTGTATGGCAGGAGTTAGTAAGGTTGCACCTTGCAGAAGGGCTTTTAATGAGTCAGCAGATATAAATACTTCAATGGAAAGAAGATGGAGAGAGTCAGCGATAGAAATCGTAAATATTAATATTTAAAAAACAAATATTAATATTTATAGACTCTCTCCATTGGGAAAGCATTAAAACATCTAATGCTTTCTAGAGAATGGATTACCTCCTTTCCCTTTCTGTCTTATGATATTGAACATTGGTTTCTGTTTCTTTTTTTCTTCTTCTTTGGAAGAAAGACTTGTTAGTTTTCCAGCTTTAAAACAAAGACGAAGAGAATTGGTCATATCCACCTCCATCTATATTATATCAAAACGCCTTTAAAAATGAAGTCTTTGTTATATCTTCTCAAACAAAATTTCTGGAGTATTTAAATGAGTCCCGCTATTTATTTGAGTAAACTTCCAGTTATTTTGTATTTTACTTACCTTGCCATTTTTCTCTAAATCAATATTTTGATCATATTCATCTTGTATATTAAGCATAATCTTAAGCTTTTCAGAGCTGTTAGGTGTAAAAGGCTTTAAAAGAATTCTTAATGCATTAACTAACTGTACAGTATTAAAAATTGTATTCTCACAATCTTTAATATTGGTCTTGTATGATAACCATGGAGCTTTATCATTAAAATATTTATTTGCAAAGTCTCCTAGACGAAGGAGTTCTTCACTTGCTTTTACAAATTCACACTTCTCTATATACTCTCCTACATTCTTAAAAGCATTATTTATATTTTTTAGTACTGCACCATCTGTTTCTCCCTGAGGAATAGTATTATTAAACTTAGTATTAACAAATGTAAGTGTTCGGTTTATAAAATTGCCAATATTAGCTACAAGCTCATTGTTATTACATTCTATAAAATCAGACCATTCAAACTCTCTATCATGATTTTCAGGTGAGTTTCTGGTAAAGAAAAATCTAATAAGGTCAGGACTGTATTTCTCAAGAAGAGAATCTGCATTCATTCCAGTATTATCACTTTTTGACATCTTCTTTCCTTTGTAAAGAAGCATCTTGTTTGCAGGAATATCGTATGGGAGATTTAATTGTTCTTTCTTTGTTTCTCCAGGAAGTTTGTATTTCTCCCACAAAATGTCGTTAGTATATTTTTCGTTATATGCAATTAACTGTCCTGGCCATATTATTGTATGAAAAGGTACATTGCCTCCTGCGATGAAATAGTAATGCTTACAGTCAGGGTCTTTCCAGAAATACTCCCACTTACTTGAATCTCCATTCTTTTGTGCCCATTCTATTGATGCAGAGAGATACCCTATTACTGCCTCCATCCATACATATATTACTTTGTCTTCCCATCCTTCTACTGGAACAGCTATTCCAAATTTCATATCTCTTGTTACCTCTCTTGGTTCTAGCCCTTCATTAATCCAGCCTTTTGAGAATTCTCTTACCCATTTTCTCCAGTGAATACCTTGTTTGTCTATCCATTCTGAAAGAGGTTTTTCTAGTTTTTTAAGATCAAGATAAAAATGTTCTGATTCTTTTAATACAGGTTTTGTGTCTGAAAGTGTACTGTATGGATTAATCAAATCTGTAGGTTTAAGAAATGCACCACATGTTGGACATTCATCTCCTCTTGCATTTGGTTCTCCACAGTTTGGACATGTTCCTCTTACATATCTATCTGGAAGAAATTTCTCTACCTTTTCATCAAAAAATTGTTTTGATTTCTTAGGATAGAGATATCCAAGTTCTTTGAGTACTAAAAAGATATTCTGTGTAACTTCTTTATGATTCTCTGTTGTAGTAGATGTGTAGTTCTCATATATTAAAGAGAGTTTTTTGAATGTTTCTTTAATATCTTTGTGAGATTGCTTAGCAAGTTTCTCTGGTGCTATTCCAAGCTCTTGTGCTTTAAAGAGTATAGGGGTACCATGGCTGTCGCTTCCTGAAACCATTAATACCTCATTACCCTTTAATCTGTGATATCGTGCAAACACATCACAGGTAATGTTTTGACCTGCTAGATGTCCTAAGTGAATTTTCCCACTTGCATATGGCCATGAGACTCCAATGAATATTTTGTTTGTATTGCTTTTATCCATAATTTCAGTTTTAATTATATCAGAATACAATTTACTCTACTAATACTATAGAAACTTTTTAAAAACATCTGTATACTATTAGTAGTAAATGGTATTACTGCCCTATGTTTAATGATAAAGAAGAAGCAAAATCTATAAATCTGTTAGAACCAGTAGGAAGTGGTGAAAGTGTTGGACAAATTTCAATTTCTTGGCTAACAACAATTGGGAAATGGATGCTGATTACCGTTGAAATTATTGCATTAGGCGCATTTGTATATAGATTTGTTATGGATGGAAAGAATAACGATCTGACAGAGCAGATTGATACTCAGGTTTCAACACTTGAGAATGCTACATGGAAGAAGAGTATTATTAAATACGGTAACTACCAGACTTTATTAACCGATGTAAAAACTGTTAGGGATAAGCAGGAGATTAACTCTAATTTGATTTCTGAGGTCATTAATGGTGTTCCTCTAACTCTTAATGTAGAAAGTATTTCAATTAATAATGGGAAAGTATCTTTATCTATTAAGACTACTGATTTTAATGCGCTAAGAAGTTATGAAGAGAATTTAAAAAATAATACATATTACAGTGATGTAAAAGTAAATATAAACATGAAAGATGTGGAGTATGATGTAAATATAAGTTTTAATGCTGTAGGAAAAGTAGAATAATATGGCAGTAGAAGATAATAGTGAAAGAAAAGTTGAATATGTAAAGATTGCTAAAGAGGGTCCTAATAAAAGGGCAGAGATAATTTTTACGGGGCTAACATATATTGCAGTAATTCTATTGATTGTTTTTGCTGTTGTTCCTACATTTAATACTGTTAATAATATTGATAAAGAAATAAAGGAAAAAGAAAGAATCTCTGTTGCACTTAAAAACAAGCTTCAAACATTAAGTAGTTTAGATGAACAGTATAATAATAACAAAAAGGCGTTTGAGAATATAACTTTGATATTTCCTGCTGATGAGAATTTTAGCTTGTTGTTGGCTAATATAGAGCCAATTATTACAAGGAACAGTTTTGTTTTAAGGTCTGTATCATTTTCTAAAGCAAAAGTATCTGTAAATGAAGATTTCGGTCTAAATACAACTGTACTTGTTCCATATAATTTAAGAATAAATGTCGGGGGAAATAAGTCTAATTTAATGATATTGCTTAAAGAACTTGAGAGTCTTCCTATGTATCCTGTTATAGAGGGAATATCATATAGCAATAAAATAGAGAAAGATGGAACTACTAATTATTCAATTACTTTAAGGGTCTATAATATTGAAGATGTAAATTTTTATGAATAGAGTATGGAAATGGTAAGAAAATATGTTCCAATAATTGTACTTACTATTATTCTTGTAATAGTATGGGTAGGAATTTTACTTTTCTCTAAGGAGTCTTTATCTACAATAAATCCTAAAGCAGAAGAATATACAGCTCCTTTAAATTCTTCTTTTGATGAGGATGTGCTAAATGATGTATCTAAGAGAGTTGATGATACATATGCTATTCCGCCTTCTTCCTTTTTTGATATGGTTAAAACAGAGGAATCTGCCAATTAACGGTTTATGTAATCGTCAAGTTTTTTATCAGATGATTTTTCTTTAAGTTTCTTTAATGCTTTAGCTTCAATTTGTCTTATTCTTTCTCTTGTTACCCCAAACTCTCTGCCTACTTCTTCTAATGTTCTGCTTACACCATCTGTTAACCCAAATCTTAACGAAAGGACTTTTCTTTCTCTATCTTGCAGGGAGTCAAGAATTTCTCTAAGTTGATTTTTTAGATATTCAGAGCTTGCATAATCCTCTGGGCTTTGTGACCATTCATCAGGGAGAATATCCTGTAATTTGCTATCTTTTTCATCTCCAATTGGGGTTGCAAGAGAGGAAGGATTTTGTTTTATCTTTCTTATTTCTGCTATTTTATCAAGTTCTATATCCATTTCTTTTGCAATTTCCTCGTCTGTTGGCTGTCTTCCAAGTCTAGTAGCTAATGTAGTACTTACTTTATTGAATTTGTTTATAGTTTCAATCATATGTACAGGGACACGTATAGTTCTTGCCTGATCAGCAATAGCTCTTGTTATTGCCTGTCTTATCCACCAAGTAGCATAGGTAGAAAACTTAAAACCTTTGTGGTAGTCAAACTTCTCAACTGCTCTCATAAGGCCGATATTTCCCTCTTGAATTAAATCTAAGAGTTCTAATCCACTTTTACTGTACTTTTTAGCAATGCTTACAACCAATCTTAAATTCGCAGTAATTAGTAGCTGTGCGGCCTCTTTATCACCTTTTTCAATTCTTTTAGCAAGTATAACCTCTTCATCTGCAGTAAGAAGTGGAATTTTTCCTATTTCATAAAGATATGACCTTATTGCATCTGTTGATAGTGTTGATTGTATTGTTTTAAGTATTCTTATTTTCTTTTCAAGAGTTAGATTTTCACTATCTGGAGATATATTTTCTTCAGGTTCAAGTACCTCTATCTCATTTTCTTGTAGTTCTTTGAAAATATCATCAAGTAGTACAATGTCTTCCTCTATTGTAGGAAATATCTCTAAAATATCTTCCTGTGAGAGAAAGCCCTGTTGTTTTCCTTTTTTAACAAGTTGTTCTATATATTTTGGCTTATTCGATTTGTTCATTTTACTGTTATGGTATAATTTAATATATGGTCAAGAGTTTAAATAAAGACAATTTAAATGATAAGAAACAATTTTTTATTGATACGATAGCTAAATTTTGTGATAAATGCGGTCATCCTTACTCTATAGAGGATTTAGAAATAATACAAGATACAGACATTTCAAGTATTATACACTTCTCATGCCCAAATTGTAAATCAAATCACATTGCTACATACTTTAAACCTATTGGTATAAGCAACAGAATGCCGATTAATACAGACCTTGATGTTGAGGAGATTAGTAAATTTGCATCTATGAGAGAAACATCTGTTGAGGAGATATTAGACTTATACCAATATTTAAAAGGAAAAGAGAAAGTTAGAATCTAAATTATCTCTGCCATGATATATAGAAGTGCTGATCTGATGATAGCTCAAATCTTCTGTTTACATTATTTTCTATTCTTGTTAATCCTTCACTATTCTCAACAACCCATTCTGATGGGTAGCTTAGGGAAATGCTGTAAGAATCTTTTCTACTTCCAGGTTGTTTAAATATGTATATAGCCATTTGATAGTTTGTATCTGTTTTAAGTAGTGGAAAACTTGTGTCATTAGCTGTTTTATTTAATCTGTACCTAAGTTCTAATGTTAAAGTTTGTTGAATAGGGATATTAAACCAACCTGCAACAACCTTATATCCATTTTCTGTATATAGATCATAGCTGTTATTTGTTAATCCACGAAGTGCTGTTACTTCAGCATTGTATGGTATATATATTCTTATATAGTTTCTATACTCTCCTTGTGGGAACTCCTCTTTAGTAGAATCATTTTCTATTGTAACTTGATATGTATAATCAATAGTTTTTTCATCTTTAACCTGAATATTTAATGTATGATTCTTTTTTATGTATAGATTTGCTTTATTTCCACCCCAGTTCCAGTCAATATTTATTGGTGCTACTGCAAACTTCTGTTCTAAATTACTCACCCAGCCATTTTCATTTAAATATGATTGAGCTGAAGCATTTTTAAATGAGAAGAGGATATGCTTTTCATCAATAGAGTCTTTTACAACCTCATATATATCTTTATTATCTGTTATTTTATTTGAGAATATTTTTGTAATTACAGAATTAAAGAAATCTGCTAAGAAAACAGATGTTCTTGAATCAGAAACTAAACCAGCTGTATGCTCTTTAAAGACCCTTGGATAGAAGTTCTCTGAAGTTATCAATTCGCTTTCTCCAGCTACCTCTACTCCTCTCCATTTATCAAGGAGCCTTTGAATAAAGACGGTATCTAACGTAATAACGCCATCTAATGAATTTCCCTTTTCTAAATCATAAACAAATTGTTCAGAGTAAAGAAGGACATTCTCCAGATTAGGATCCCAGTTAACTAATGGGAAAGAGAAAGGGATACCACCTAAGGCTTCGAGCATAGAAGTCGGAGTTTTGTATGTCTTTCCTTTTAATTTTAATAAAGCCTGAGCATTATAAATGTCATCTACAAACAATTCCCTTATCTGACCATTTTCTATTGCTACTATTGCATAATCTGATATCCATCCACCGGTACTTCGAATCTCTCCGTTATCTTGAAATAGTATGAGATACCTTCTCCTTTGGTTTAATCCAAGTAATTCTGGTAGAAACTCAGATATCTTTTCAATTGGCTCTACAGATGTTTTAATTTGAGAAACTAAATCTTTGTATTCGTTTATTGTATTTTTTAATGATGAGGGATATCCTCTTGTATCTGCAGAAGAAATAAGGCTGTCTGCTAGAGATATTTTGTAAACTCCTTCTTGAAGTAAGTGTCTGCTATTTTTAATTGCTTCAAGATATGAAGTATACTCTTGTGCGTTTTCATTTTGTGACTCAAAATTAATAGATGGTGTGAAGTCTTTTACATACAGCCCTAATGGCTTAAGGCCAGTAGTAAGGTTTTGTCCGCTTTCAGCAATATATTTTGTTCCTTGGATTACCTGGAAGAGATCTACATATTCTCTATTTTTCCCTAAAAGTTTAAATAGCCATGAAAGTCTATTAAAACTATCTTCAACTCTTGATGCATTGGTAGAAAGAGACTCGGTTGTTTTCTCTATTTCATCAAAATTAAGCTCTGTGATTGATTGTTTAAGTTCATCTCCTTGTGTTTGTATAAAATGCCCTCCTATTGCAATTCCTATTATTGGAGTTATTAAGTAGTAAAAAAGTAGAACTAGAAATGCAAAGAGGGATATATTTCTAAAGATTTTTCCATAATTGATTTCTCTAAACAGTTTATCAGGTTCTTTAAGCTTTTGGAAAGGTTTCGTTATTGAGGATATAATCTGTCCTAATTTAGTTTGTGTAACAGCTGTTTGCTGGGTATATGACTTTTCCTTTTCTCTTTCTGTTTTATCTATCTCCCATTTCTTATCAGCCTTTTCGTAATATGCTTGTACCAGTTGTATTGTTGCTTCTTCTAAAGAAACATTTTGTCTCCAACCATACTGTGATGCATGAGGTGCAGGAACATATAGATCCTGAAGAATTGTACCTCCATTTGTACTTTCTACAAACTTAATTGCTTCTGCTTCTACATCAAGTTCTAGTAATTTATATGCAATTGAAAGTGTTGAGTAGTCATTATTATTACATAATGTGATTACCTCACCTCTTGTATCATCTGAGAATGTTAATTTAAGAATTCCATATACTGCATCACTTTCATGAATAAGGTTGTGAATTTCAAGACCCTCTCCTTCTATTTCTATTTGCGCTTTTTGTGTTGCATCTGTAAAAAGTTTGTCAACAATAGGGTCTGATATCTTTGTAACACCCCTTCCAATAATTGTTCCTAGTCTAATTATTCTTAAATTTGCCCTTGTCTTATCTACATATTCTGCACAGAAGTTTTCTGCATATCTTTGAAGTTCAAGAGGGGTATATGGTTTTGCTTTTCCTGTTTGTTCATTATTTACAAGATTAGAGAGTTCTCTGTTTAATCTTAGTGATGTAACAAGAGATATTTTTGCTTTATATTTATTTGCAGCAGTAAGACTTTGATTTAAATAATCAGCTTCTGCAAGAAAATCTTTACTATCTACATTCTTTGATTCCTCTGCCCTTTCACCCAGCATATAATAGAGATAATCTATCCGTGCCACTTTATCATAGAAAGCTTTTATACCTTTAAAGTCGATAAAACTAATCTTTCCTGATTTTTTTAGTTCAGTAAAATACTGTTTTGATGTATTTGTATATTTATCAATGATTACTACATGACTTCCTTGTTCAAGAAGAGTTTTTGCTAGAAGAAAAGAGATATGGTTTCCTCCGTGAACTATCACAGAAATGGGAAGTTGTCCTTTTATGTTACTTAAATCTGCATTACTCATTATTTTCTACGAGATCAAAACTTACAGGGATAGGGAATTGATATCCCTTAACATTTAATATTTGTTTCTCCCTTATAACAATAGGAAATTCTAAATTCTCAAAACCAGGAGCAGTAGTCTTTACATTATACTCTCCAGCAGTTAGTTCAAGATTGGTAACAGGAATATTCTCTTCATATTTACTGCTTATTATTGCTTTTGCACTATCAGCATTAGAAGTTAATATGAGCTTTCCTTTATTTTCACCAGTGGTATTATCTTGTGTGTAGTAAACAATAAAACCATGAAGACTATCATCTGGTCCTATCTCAATATTTATCCTAGATGTAGAATTCTTTGTTAATTTAACATTAAAGATATGAGGTTTATAAAAGCCGCTGTTTTCAGCTATCCTGGTTAATTCAACCTCATATTCATCTACCACAAGCTCTGTAATTGTTGCAGGCGTCTCACCATAGTTCTTTCCGTTTATTTTTACAGTAGCTTTACCATTTGGTGTTGTTATTTCTAATGTTGTATTTTTATAAAAGGTTTTAAGTACAGGCAAATTCTTTGCAATATCTTCAAAAGGGAAGAGAAAAAAAATAACAGACAGAATTAGTAAAAGGATTATTAGAATATAGGCAGTTTTAGGCTTTTTCATATATTCTAATTATATTGAAGCAGTCAATATTTGTCCAGGAATTAATATGAATACTTTGATTCTGGAGAAGGTTTCTCCTTTTCTTTTTTTGTTTTTGCTTTGTAGTTTGTAAATACAATAAATCCTATTACTAATGCGGTACCAAATATTAAAGCAAAATATCTAAGTGCACCTGTTGCAAGAATTGCAAAAGACCCAACAAATAAAGCAACTGCGGTTTCTATTAAAAGAACCTGCACACTTGTAAAATTAAGTTTAAGAAGTTGATGATGAAGATGTGAAGTATCATTTATTTTCATTAGTTCAATAGGATTCTTAGGTTTGTATGTTACATATCTGTAAATTATTACATATATTGCATCAATTATTGGAAGTGCAAGAAGCATAATAGTAGTTGAGAACTTTGCTCCGCTTATGAGTGCAAGTATGCTTATTAAGAATCCGTAAACTGATTTTCCGCTTGATCCAGACATAATTTTAGGTGGAGGAAATGCAAAGTAAAGGAGAGAGAGAAGAGTACCGGATATAAATATAGATAGAGTACTTGAAAAGAGTGAATATGTTCTTACACTTATTATAAACAAAAGTAGAAATATGGAGAGAGAGTATGATTCTATTAACCCTGGTGAGCCACCTACCCATTTTACAGAATTAATACAAAGGAGAATCCAGCATATTAAAATTAAATCACCCGGGAACACAAAAGATATCGGTATTGAGAAGATATTTGTACTCCAAGTAAACTGTGTAAGATTAAGAATGTCGTTAGTAAAAAAGCTGATATTTGAAAGATCTATTACAGAAAATGCAATCACTACTGCAGCGGCTATCTGGTATCCAAACTGAACCTTTGCTGGTAAATTTAAAACATCATCAAGTACAGATCCTATTATCAGAATTGAAAGAGCAATAGTAATTGCCGATATAACAGGATCAAATCTAAAAAATAATGGAATTGCAATTAAAAGAGGAATAGTAACAGCTAATCCTCCCAGGGCAGGTGTTTCTTTCTCATGTATTGCTTTTTCAGGATTGTCAAACTCCCTATTTTTTCTTCTTGTTCCAGGTTTGTAGGTTATCTCGAATTTCATTGCAAGTTTTCCTATTAACGGGATAATTATGAAAGATACAATTAAACCTATTAAAAGAATTGGCCAATAGGATAAATATTTGCCATATTGAGATGTCATATCTACATTCCCAATGTTAAGTATTTTTTCTAGTAACTTTGTTGGTATTGAGCTATCCATTTTTAAAAGATTAAAACTAATTTCATAAATACGAAACAGATTGAGATATTTGCAAGAAGACAAACTATCTCAAGAACCTTTATCAATATTCTCTCTTTATGGTAATAACTGTTTGAGAGAGCAATTGTACATAACAGTATTAAAAAACATAGAATAGGGAAAAAATAAATGTATTGATTAGCAGCAAGTCTTTTTGATGGGTTAAGGAAATAATTAAAGATTGGTACTTTACTTGGAATTTGAGTTTCACTTAGTATTGTATAAACTTGAGTAGCAGTAAGAGTTAGTGATGTTATTATTACAAACCAGGTAAGTGGATCTTTTACAAACTTTTTTGTTTCTATTCCAGCAAGCCATAATTCATACTGGTTTTTGTATTTGTAATAGATATTTTTAGGTGTATCTGGAAGAGTTAGCTCTAACTGTTTTTCTTTTTCCTTCTTTGTCATTAAAGCAATTATACCAAATGCTTAGAAAGAATATTTATATAGCTTAATATAGTCATCTAATGATAACTGCTCTGGTCTTAAATTCTTAAACTCCTGTGTGCCTTTTTCAAACCTTGTACCCTTAAGATTGTTTAATATATTCTTTCTTGGCTGTCTAAATGAGAGTTTAATAAGATTAGCAATGTCTTCTTTGTTATCAATTTTTCTCTCTGTTGGAGAAAATGAAATAAAGGAGCTGGTTACATGAGGTTTTGGCCTAAATGAGTCAGGAGAGATATCAAATACTTTTTTACAATCAGCATATATTGCTGTTGTAAGAGAAAGAATGGAGTATGGCTGTTTGTATAAATATTTCTCAGCAACTTCCTTTTGAATAATAAAAAATGATGGATTTGTAAAATATCTGCTTTCTATTATTTTCTTTATTATTTTTTTTGATACATTAAAAGGGAGTGACCCAAAAAAGGTTGTATTTTGATCTGCGATTGTATCAAGGTCAATATCTAAGAAATCGTTATTAATTACTAAAACCTTTGGGAATTGGAATTTAAGATTTTGTGCAATTTCCTTATCTTTTTCTATTACTATTACATTTTTAAATTTCTTAATTAGCTTTTCTGTAAAGAAACCTAACCCTGGTCCTATTTCTACTACCGATGTACAATTTGAGTTTGAAAGAATATCAACGATATAGTTTCCTAAATTTTCGTTTACAAAAAAGTTTTGACCTAAAGACTTTTTAGCCTTCATTAAACTCTAAAATCCCAAATATTGTCTTTTTTGATATATTCCTTTTTACAATGTCTGCAAACTGCTCTTTTACTTGTTATTTCCAACTCTCCTTTACATTGTGGACATACTAAAATATCTTCAATTCTTTTACTATCTTCTTTTTTATTACTTTCCTTTTTAGCTACTGCTTTTATAAATATGCTCGGAGAAAAATTTGTAAAGGAAAGTATATTTTGAAATATATTCTCCCAGAAAAGAAGAAAGTCTGTTTTAAAAATCTTTTTAAGAATATTGACTCTTAAGAAGGAACAGCCATATTTTTTCTCTATAATGTATCCTGCATCTTTAAGGATTTTACGAATATATTTAGGATGATAGTTTAGAAAAAGAACATGAGATCCCTGCTTAGTACCTTCATAATGATGCTTATCAGGTTGTTGATATGGAGAGATATTAAAAAATGAGAAATTTAGAGTAAAAAGTGCTTTTACAGTTGCTTTAATATGTATTTTATTTGCAAATTCTTGAATGTATATCCCATTATCACTTTGTGTTCTAAATATCTCGGATATGCATTTTTGTGGGTCTTCAATATGGTGCAATACCCTTACCATAAGCGTTCCATCAAAGACATTATCTTTAAATGGGAGAAAATAGGCATTTGCAGCAATTAACTCTATATTAGGATATTTGTTTTTTAAATCTTTATAGTTTTTTTGAAGAGTTTTAAGAGAGTAGTCAGCTATTACTGGTTTTGAATATTTTTTGTAATAGCTATCTGTAAGTCTGCCAAAAGAACCACCAACATCAAGAAACCATTTTCCCTTTTCGTTTTTTAATAGTTTTTTTAGTACAAGACTTTCAGATTTATGTTCATACTTCCTTTTACTCCAGTATGTACTGTAGTCATAATCGTATGTATCATAATCTGCTACTTTGCTCATATTTTTGTTTTTCTTTAGTTAAAGCTTGAAACTCTTTAAGCAGTCTTTCACTCTCTTTTATATTTCCTGTCTCTTCTGCTGTAGCTATTTTAACACCATACTCCCTCTCTTTTCTAGTGAAGTAATCACGGATAATTGTATTATACATATTAAGTAAATCTTGCGTGGAACTTTTTTCCATCGAAAAGGAGAATATAGCATTCTCTATAAGCTCTTTTATCCTGTCGTTATCATCAAAATTTTTTAGAATTTCTTCTCTTGTGGTATTAGAATTTTCTTTTGCATATGTGATTATTTCTTTGACTCTTTCATCTTCAAAAAATTTTAAGTCGAAATTTTCCACAGTATATAGGTCATTTTGGAATAAAAGCAGTTGAAGGAAATCTTCTTCATGGGTAGTAATTTTGCTAGTCATGATATGCTTATTTTTCGTTTGGTGTGAAACTGGCGTCATATCAAGCTTTTTTAATGGTTCAATTTTTGTGATCTTAAAAGTCTTTTGAAAATAGTAGTGCAAAAGTGTAGGATTCTTCACATTTGACAACATTCTTTCTATCCATGAAACAATCTGCTGATAATCTTCATAACGATTTATATCTCGTGACGCGACAAACTGGGTGAGAAGGTAAGTATAGGCATCTAATTTCTTGAGAATTATTTTCTTAAATTTCTCTGGGTCTGCCTTTATCATTTCATCGATATCTTTGTATGGAACTGTTGTTGCAGCGTAAGTATTTAAAGATAGCTCTTGTGAAAGGACAAATGCTCTTTCTAGAGCCTTTTGTCCTGCACTATCACTATCAAAAAGAAAAAGGATATTTTTTGTTAATTTTGATACTTTCTCAAGCTGTTCTTTTGTAAGAGATGTGCCAAGAGGTGCTACGATATTTTTCACTCCTATTTGATGTGCAGAAATTACATCCGTTGTTCCCTCACACAGTATTATGAGATCTTGTTTTCGTGCTTCCTGTCTTGATTCATACTGTCCATAAAGGTTATCTTTTTTATGATATATTGGTGTCTCTGGTGAGTTCATATATTTAGGTCCAAACTTATTGCCAGGCAGAACTCTTCCTGTAAAAGCTATTACTTTTCCAGTTGATGACCTTATTGGAAACATTATTCTTTTAAAGAATTTATCCCTTAACTTTCCTTCTTTTTCAACAAAAAGCCCTGATTGAAGGAGTTCGCTTTTTGTGTATTTATTTTCTTTTTGAATATAGTTTAAAAGACCCAATCCTCCTGGAGCATACCCTATACCGAAGTTCTTAATACTTTCATCTGTTATTCCTCTTTCTTCTTTAACATAATTTAATGCTTGTATATTCTTAGGGTCTTTTAACTGTTTATAGAAGTATATTGCAGCTTTTCTATTAATTTCTTCTAATCTCTCAAAAAAGGTGTTAGCTTTTTGTCTGGTTAAAGTTACTCCAGCTTCTTTTGAAAGTTTTTCTAATGCTTCTGGAAAATCAATATTTTCTATTTTTTGAACAAATGTAAAGATATCTCCATTCTCACCACATCCAAAGCATTTATATCTTTGAAGCTCTGGGCTTACCATAAAAGAGGGAGTTTTTTCAGTATGAAAAGGACATTTTGCAGTATAGTTTTTTCCTGCTTTCTTCAAAGGTAAGTACTTTCCTATAACATCAACAATATCCAACCTGCTTTTAATCTCTTCTATTTGATCTCTTGAAGATTCCATATCTAATTATATCAATTTCTGCGAGTTATTCGCAGAGCAGTTTATTTTCTTGGATATTACAGGTAATCTGACCTATACCTGTCTGTGCAGATGACAGGATTTTAATCTCTTCCTCATTTACTTTTAAAGAGGTGTTGTTTGCTTTTCCTGTAACTAAGGTAAATGTTTTCTCTACTTTGTATTCATGCTGGGTGTTTTCTTGAAGTACTGCAGATATTTTGTTTTCTCCATCAACATCTAACTTAATCCATGCTGGGAAATTGGTTATAGATAGTGTAAGAATAAACTCTTTTGTTTCCATAGGTGTTGTTATCACTTCATCTTTTGGTGTATATGTGACTCTTAATGTAATTTTGTTTTGCAGTTCTGTATTTGTTTCCTTCCATGCCTTTATTGATATTGTATTTACTCCTTGTGTAAGTTTGTATTCATATTCAAAATCTCCATTATTATTTGCTTTTACCTGTTTTTCGTTTATTTCAATAATTGTTCCTGATTGAGTTTTTCCTTTTATTAAAATATTCTCTTCTTGAGATAAAGACGCATCTTGCGGTTGTAATATTGTTAACTCGGGGGGTTTTTGAAATTTATATATCTGATAACCAATATATCCTGCAATTGAGATTATAAAGAGTATTAGTAATCCTAATCCTATTGACTTCGGAGATATTTTAATTTTTCTCTTTTCTCTTACTGGTTTTTTAATTTTTTGAGTTTTTGATGGTATATTTAGACTTCTTCTGTATAGTGCAAGAACTTTATCAACATCTAGACCTAAGTATTGTGCATATATTTTTATAAAACCAGAAGCAAATACTGGAGAATCAAACTTATCAAATTCATTATTCTCGATATATTCTAGATATCTTTTTTGTATTTTAGTATCTGAGCTTATTGTATCCAGGCTTTTCCCAAGGGCTTTTCTCTTTTCTTTTATTACTTCACCAGCGGTTATCATATATGAGAGAGTATATCAAAACTAGAAGCTTTCTTGTTCATTGTTCTCCGAATTGCCTAATATCTCAGATGCGGAGGAAACTAAAACATCTCTTGGTTTAACACCATCTTGCTTTCCTATAGCTCCTGCACTTTCAAGCTGTTCCATTAGTCTTGCTGCTTTATTGTACCCTATATTTAATCTTCTCTGTAAAAGAGAAGCTGAAGCTTTTCCTTCTGCAATGACAACATCAAGAGCTTGTGGGAATTCAGGTTCTCTTTTATCTGGAATACCACCATACCCTTCCCTTGATGGTTTGGTTATATCAAGTTCACTTTCTTCCGTTTCTTCCATCTTTTGTGATTTAACTTGATTTATAATATACATAGAATCTTCTGTAGATATGAAGCAACCTTGTATTCTTATTGGTTTCGACATTGTTTGATCTTTGTACAGCATATCTCCATTTCCAAGTAGGTTTTCAGCTCCTGTCTGATCTAAAATTACTCTTGAATCCATTGCTGAAGGTACCGCATATGCTATTCTTCCTGAAATATTTGACTTTATTAAACCTGTAATAACTGTTACTACTGGCTTTTGAGTTGCTAGTATTAAGTGAATCCCAACAGCTCTCCCCATTTGTGCAATTCTTTGGATTTTTGATTCTACATCAGGTCCTGCAACAAGCATTAAATCTGCCATTTCATCTATTACTATTATTAGATACGGCATTGCAGGATATCCCATTTTTTGATTGTACTGAACTATATTTTTAGCAAGAACTTGTTTCATCATTCTATATCTTTTCATCATTTCGCTTGTTGTCCACTCCAGTGCATTTATAACAAGTTCCATATCATTTATAACAGGGGTTATTAAATGAGGAATTCCATTATATGCTTCCATTTCTACAATTTTTGGATCTACAAGTATGAACTTGAGCTCATCAGGAGTCTTTGTTAGCAGTAATCCTCCAAGTATAGAGTTTATTCCAACAGACTTTCCTGCTCTTGTCATACCTGCAACAAGTAAGTGTGGCATATTAACTAAGTCCCTAATTTCTGGATTCCCAGTTATATCTCTTCCTAATATAAGGGGGAGTTCATATCTATCTGCTTCTGAAAGAAGTTTCCTTGCCATTTCTTTCATATATACATAGTTAGGGCTTTTGTTTGGTATTTCTATTCCAATATATGAAGTTCCTGGAATTGGGGCTTCAATTCTCATCATTCCTCTACTAACCTTTAGAGCCACTTCTATATCACTGCTTTGTCTCTTTACTCTATTCACTGCAACACCAGCAGGTATTGCTAATGCATATCTCACAACTGTAGGTCCTATTGTTATTCCAACTACTTTTGCGGGAATATTAAAGCTTCTAAGAACTGTTTCTATAACTCTTGCCTCATTTTTATATACTTCTTTTGGCTGTTCGCTTTTTACTGGCTCTTGTAATCCTTCAATGCTAGGATATTTCCAGTTGAGATATTTTGGTTTCGCAGGAGCTAGGTCTGTGTTACCGTTTTCTACATTATTTATAATTGGGACTTGTGCTTGTGGCATCCTTGTTACTGGTGTATTAACATTACTTGATAAGTTGCTACTGCCATCTTCAATATGAAGTTGTTCTGGAATATCTGTTCTTAAACTATTTTCTTCATTTTGTGGTAGCTCTTCACCATTTATTATCATTTTCCCTTCATCCATTGCCGATTCAATCTTTTGAGGCAAGTCTTTAAATGAAATCTTTGAAAATATTTGACTAATTACCTCTGCTATCTGTTTAATTTGAACTCCAGTTATCATAGAAAATGCAACAACAAGGAGAACAATCAGTATTATTAATTCAAGAACATCACCAGTGATATTGTTAATTGCTATATGCAGACTCTTGCCTAAACTTCCTCCTGCTCTTTGTAGTGTAGACACATTCTCTAGGCTTTCTATAGGGACCCAGAATGTTAAAAGTGTATTTAAAACTATTGATAAAAGAATTAATCCAAATGTCTGAACACTTTTACTGAAATGCTTCCCTTGAGTAAGAAGGTTTATGGAAAGTCCTAATATTGCAATCCCCCATACAACAGATGGCCAGCCAAGAAGTGTAGATATCTGTATAAATACAGGAGCATCTTCATTAATAAAGGGAGTTAATATTAATGCTATAGATAGTACAAGTAGTATTAAACCAAAGAAAGTTTTGGTTTCTGAACTCTTTATATTTATTTCTTTCTTTTTCTTTTTGCGGGACATAATATAATTATGGATAAATTGGTATATATATAATAAAGGAATTTACAACTTTTGACAAAATATTTCCACTCATATATTATCTTCTAAGAAAAATAATTGCAAAAATGTCTGAAATCCTTTGACTATATTGTATAAATGTGATAAACTCGCCAGAGTCAGTTTAAGTTTGCTTTTATTAAAGCGGTATTTGTGTTGTTTCTAGGTCATTTTTGATGGCCAGGAAATTATCGCTTTGTTACATGTAATTTATAACCTATAAACTACTGTTTATGATAGAACCAAGGCGAAATAGAGCTTCCAGAATTAATTTAGGAAAAGGTTTTTCCTCCTCTTTTGAAATACCAAGTCTAATTGAAGCTCAAAAATCCTCTTTTAAGGATTTTTATGATGGAGGTTTCCAAAGACTCTTCGGAGAGATTAGTCCTGTAAAGGATACAATGGAGAGAATGTGGACATTGGAATTTAAGTCTTTTAGGTATGGGGAACCTTATGTTGGTATTGAAGAGGCATTAAATAAAGGGCTTTCTTATGAAGTCCCTGTATATTCTACTGTTCAATTGCTTAATAATAAAACAGGAGAAATAAAAGAACAGGAGATCTTTATTGCAGATCTTCCGATGATGACTGAAGATGGTTCTTTTATTGTCAATGGTGTAAGAAGGGTGGTTACACATCAGATAGTTAGAGCAGAGGGTGTTCTTTTTGAAGAAACTGAGATTCTTCCATACAGAACTTTACATAGTGCAAGACTTATGCCTAGTAGAGGACCATGGTATGAAATTGAAACAAATAAATACAATGTGATATCTATTAGAATAGTTCCTAAAAGACCTAAGGTATTAATTACTGAGTTATTAAGAGTTTTTGGGTATGAAACAGATCAGGAAATACTTAATTTGTTTAAGGATGTTGATACTCATCCAGAATACAAGTATATAGAGGCAACACTAGCTAGAGATTTTACTAAGAGTAAAGAAGATGCAATCATTAGTATATATAACAAGTTGAGACCTGATGAATCTGTTACACTGGATAGTGCTGAGAAATATATTAAAAGCAACTTCTTTAATAGAAAAAAGTTTGATCTTGGTAAGATAGGCAGATATCAGTTAAATAGAAAGCTTGGAACAACATATGATGTTCATAATCCTGATGAAGCAGTCCTTTATCCTGAAGATATTATCCTTATTATAAAGAAATTAATTAAGATAAATAACGGTGTTGAACCTTCTGATGATATAGATCATTTATTTAACAGAAGAATTAGAAGTGTTGGAGAGGTTTTAGAAAGGCAGCTGCTTGGTGGTGTAAGAAGATTGGAGAAGAATATAAGGGATAAAATGAGTCTTTATGGGCAAGATGCAAAGGTTACACCATCGATGTTGGTTGGTACTAAGCCTATTGCAGCTTCAATTCAATCTTTCTTTGGTGCCAACCAGCTTTCTACATTCATGGATCAGACAAATATTCTTGCTGAACTGGAGAATAAAAGAAAAGTTACTGCTGCTGGTCCTGGTGGTATTACAAAAGAAAGGGCTACATTTTCAATTCGTGAGGTTCATAACTCTCAGTATGCAAAGTTTGATCCTGTAACAAGTCCTGAAAGTGTAAATATTGGTGTGGTTACACAGTTAGCAATTTTAGCAAGGGTTAATGAATTTGGTTTCCTTGAAGCACCATATAGGAGGGTTAAAAGCGAAGTAAAGAATACAAAGGGAGATTTAGTAAATAGAATTTTAGATGAAAGTATAAAGGGAGTTGCAAAGACAGGTACATTTATTACAAAAGATATAGCAGAGAAGATTTCATCTATAAAGGATAAAAAGAGTATAAAAGTCAAGCCGTTTATCTCAGAAGAGGTAGATTATCTTGATGCTTTAGAGGAGGAAGATAAATATATTAGTATTCCATCTGTAAATACCGATGAGTTTAATAATATTCTTGAAACATTAGTTCCTGTAAGACATAAAGGTGATTTTATACTAGAGGATGTTAACCTGGTAAATTATGTTGATGTTCTTACATATCAGCAGGCAGGTTTAGGTATGTCTTTGATTCCTTTTGTATCTCACGATGAGGCAATGAGAGCCTTGGCAGGTGCAAATATGCAAAGACAGTCTGTTCCTTTGGTAAAACAGCAATCTCCACTTGTGGGTACAGGTGTTGAAGAAATTGTCGCAAGACAATCAAATTGGTGCATCTTTGCTAAAGATGATGGCGAAGTTTTGTATGTAGATGCAAATAGGATTGTTGTTAATTATAAAAAAGAGGGAGAGAAAGAGTATAAGATAGTTAACTTTTATAGAACTAATGATAATACTTCATTCTCTCAGAAGCCTGCTGTGCAGGTAGGACAGAAGTTTAAGAAAGGGGACATCCTTGTAGATGGTCCTACATGTGTTAATGGTGAACTCGCTATAGGTACAAATCTGAGAGCAGCATTAATGTTTTATGAGGGTTATAACTATGAAGATGCTGTAGTAATTTCTGAAAGAATTGTAAGAGATGATTTACTAACATCTGTTCATATAAGGGAGCATGAAATAGAAGTAAAAGATACAGAGCTTGGTCCTGAGGTTATTTCAGCTGATATTCCTCATGTAAATGATAGAATACTTCAAAAGCTTGATGAATCAGGAATTGTAAGAGAAGGAGTTAAAGTTAAGGCAGGAGACATTCTTGTTGGTGTTGTTGCTCCAAGAGGAGAGAAGGAGTTAACTGCAGAAGAAAGATTGCTTAGAGCAATATTTGGAGAGTCTGCAAGTGATGTAAGAGATAACTCATTAAGACTTCCACATGGAGAAGAAGGCATTGTTATCCGTACTCAGAGATTGTCTGTGCAAAACGGCGATAAATTAGGTCCTGGTGTATTAGAGCAGGTAAAGGTATGGGTAGCTGATACTAAAAAATTAGGATATGGAGATAAAATATCTGGAAGACATGGAGATAAAAATACTGTTTCTGCAATCCGTCCAATTGAAGATATGCCGTTTACAGAAGATGGCCAGCCTGTTGATATAGTTCTTACTCCTACTTTTCTTAAAAGAATGAATATGGGACAGGCAGAAGAGGTTCATTTTGGTCAGTATGCACAACTTCTTAATGAGAAATTTGCATTTCCTCTTTTTGAGGATGTAAATATGGAATGGCTTGAAAAAGAAATGAAGAAAAAAGGATTTGAAATGGAAGAGAAAGTTGATTTGTATGATGGAAGAACAGGTAAGAAATTCCCAAGGAAGGTGACAGTTGGTATGAAGTATGTACTTAAACTTCATCATATTGCAGATGAAAAAGTTCATGCTAGATCTACAGGACCATACACTGCTGTTACTCAGCAGCCTCTCAGTGGAAAAGCACAAAGAGGTGGTCAAAGATTTGGTGAAATGGAAGTTTGGGCTTTGGAAGCACATGGTGCACCATATGCACTGCAAGAGATGCTTACTATTAAATCAGACGATATTAAAGGAAGATCAGGTGCATATAAAGCAATAATACATGGTGAAAAAACAGAGAATGTTAACGTTCCTGAATCCTTTAAAGTATTAATTAAAGAATTAAATGCACTTTGCTTAAATATGGAATTAATTTCTAAAAAATCACAGGAGGTTATTGAGAATGAACAATAATCAAAACCATAATCGTAATCATAAAAATGCTTTTGAAGATTTTGATGCATTAAGACTCACCCTTGCATCGACAGAGCAGATACTTGACTGGTCATATGGGGAAGTTACAAAAGCAGAAACAATAAACTATAGAACATTCAGAGCAGAACCAGATGGTCTTTTCTGTGAAAAGATATTTGGACCTACAAAAAACTATGAATGTTATTGTGGTAAGTATAAAAAGATTAGGTATAAGGGGATAGTATGTGATAAATGTGGTGTTGAGGTTACAACTAAGGATGTGAGGAGAGAAAGAATGGGGCATATTAATTTAGCTGTACCTGTTGCTCATGTATGGTTTGCTTATGGAATACCTAATAAGATGTCTATAGTTTTAGACATGTCTCATAAAAAGCTTCTTTCTGTAATCTATTACACCAGATATATGGTTGTTGAAATAGAGAGTGAGAAGAGAAAGGATATGCTTTCAAAGTTAGAGGCTATTAAAAAGGATGAATTGAAGAATCTTAAAGATGAACTTGAAGAAGAGTTAAAAGGGACTGAAGTTGCATATGATGAAGAAATTAAAGCAGAGAAGAAAAAGAAAGAGAAAAACAATTTTAAAATAGACCAGTTAGAGCATAAAAAAAGGCAAGGAATAGCTAAGGTAAGAAGAGAATTTGCTGAAAGAGAAGAAGAAATAGAAAACTTTTACTCTAAACTTCAGCAGATAATTGAAAAAGTAGAAGTAGGTTCTGTTCTTTCTGAAGATGAATATATAGATTTGGAAGATAGAGGGCTTCTTTTCTTCAATGCAATGATGGGTGCAGAAGCAATTAAAAAGCTTTTAGAGAATTTAAATATTGATGAAGAACTTGAGAAATTAAGAAGACAGGTTAAGAAAGAGAAAGGCGATAAAAAGCTTGTGACTATAAGGAGGATACAGTATCTTGAAGGTTTTCAGCAAAATAAATTAGATCCAAGCTGGATGGTAATAGATGTTCTTCCTGTTCTTCCACCAGATTTAAGACCAATTATTCCTCTTCCTGGAGGAAAGTTTGCAACATCAGATCTCAATGATTTATACAGAAGAGTTATTAATAGAAATAACCGTTTAAAAAGACTTATTGAGATTGGAGCTCCTGATGTAATACTTCGAAATGAAAAGAGAATGCTTCAGGAATCTGTTGATGCTGTAATTGATAATTCGCACAGGCCATCAAAGCCTATGATGAATAGTAAAAGACTTCCATATCAATCTCTTACAGATGATTTAAGGGGAAAGAAAGGTATATTTAGAAAGAACCTTTTAGGAAAGAGAGTTGATTATTCTGGACGTGCAGTGATTGTTGGTGATCCAAGTCTTAAACTTGATCAGTGTGGTATTCCTAAATCTGTTCTTCTTGAAATGTTCAAGCCTTTTGTTATACATGAGCTTTTAGATAAAGAGATTGCTCCTAATGTAAGAGTTGCAAGAGATTTAGTTGAAGAGGAAGACAGTATGATTTGGGATATTTTGGAGAAGGTTATTGAAGGTAAACCTGTATTACTTAATCGTGCTCCTACACTTCATAAATATAGTATACAAGCATTCTATCCTAAATTAGTTGAGGGAGAGGCAATAAGATTGCACCCATTGGTATGTAAAGCATTTAATGCAGACTTTGATGGGGACCAGATGTCAGTACATCTTCTTTTAACTGATGAGGCATTGAAAGAAGGAAAAGAGAAGATTATGGCTTCTAAGAATATTGTTAATATCTCAAATGGTGAGGTTCTGGCAACTCCATCAAAAGATATGCTTCTTGGTTACTACCTTATGACTGACAAAAATGAAGTTGAAAAACCAAAGATTTTTGCATCTTCAGACTTAGCAATTAGAGCATATGAGAAGGATATTATAGGTATTAATGATGAAATCCTTGTAAAGATAAATGATGAGGTTATAAGTACTTCTGTTGGAAGATGTATATTTAACAGTATAATGCCACAAGGGTATAAGTTTGTTAATGAAAGAGTTAGTGGAGGAACAGTATCAGCAATAATTGATGATATAAAAGATAAGTATTCACAAGATGTAGTTGTTGAGCTTTTGGATAATCTTAAAGATATGGGTTTTAAATATGCAACAGATTTAGGTTTTTCCTTTGGTATGAAAGATTGTAATGTTGATTTTGATATTAAATCAAGAATTAAGAAAATAGAAGAAAAAGATCTTCAACTCCAAGAGAATTATCTACAGGGATTAATTACAGAGAAAGAAAAAGTAAAGATATCTACTGAAATGTGGAATGATTTCGCAACTAAAATTGCTGATGAAGCATGGGAACAGCTTGATAAAAACAATCCAATATATGAGATGGTAGAATCAAAGGCGAATGGAGGAAAGATTCAAGCAAGACAGGTTCTTACCATTAAAGGAATTGTTAAAGATTCTAGGGGAAACTCTATTCCACTTCCAATTAAAGGAAATTATAGAGACGGGCTTAATGCTTTTGAATATTTTGTTGCAGCTAATGGTGGAAGAAAAGGTATTGCTGATAGGTCATTAAGAACTTCATCTTCTGGGTATTTAACTAGAAAGCTTGTTGATGTAGCACATGAGGTAATTATAAGAATGGAAGATTGTGGATATGAAGGAGAGGGTCTTGTCATGAGAAAAAATGATGATAGAAGAATGAGTTTTGAAAAAAGGATATTTGGAAGAGTTGTTGCTCAGGATGTTGTTGATTCTAAGGGAGAAGTAATTGTAAAGAAGAATGAGAGTATTACAAGAGAGGTTGTTGATAAAATTATGAGTGAGGGTATAGAGGAGATATATGTTAGAACTCCTATACTTTGTAAGGCTCCTCTTGGTATTTGTAAGAAATGTTATGGATTAAATATAGAGAATGGGCAAGAGATTGAAATGGGTAAAGCTGTTGGTGTTATAGCTGCACAATCAATTGGAGAGCCAAGTACTCAGATGACTATGCAGACATTTCATAAGGGAGGTGTTCAGACAACTGATATAGTACAAGGACTTCCGAGAGTAGAAGAGCTTTTCGAAGCTAGAACTCCAAAGGCAGAGGCTGATATTGCAACAGTAAATGGAAAAGTTCATATTGATAGAGCAGAGGATGATTCAGCAGTTATTATAATTATTGGCCAGAAAAATGTTGTAAAAGATATTGTAATTTCTGATGCAAAGAGTGTTCTTGTTTCAGATGGTGCTCAGGCAAAAGCAGGTCAGGTTCTTTACATAGATTCTGACGGAGCTGAGAAGCAATCTCCATTTAGCGGGGTTGTTAAGATAGAGGGAGGGATTCTTACACTTTCTGGTAGTATGAAGGCAGAGGAAACTGTTTCTGTACTTCCTAATGTAGAAATACTTGTTGCAGAAGGAGATGAAATTAAGGCAGGAACACAGTTAACAGCAGGTTCTGTGGATCCTAAGAAACTTGCTGATGTTGCAGGATTACTTGTTGCTCAAAAATACATATTGGATCAAGTTCAAAAGGTATTCAATGAGCAGGCAGTTCCTATTGATGATATACATTTGGAGGTCGTTATTAGACAGATGGCAAGACTAGGAAGAGTATTAGAATCAGGAGACACTAATTATTTAGTTGGTTCAATGGTCAACAGGTTTGTTACCGATGTAAAAAATGAATTACTTTTGAAAGAGAATAAGAGAAAAGTTTTAGTATCTCCAAAACTGCTTGGCATTAAAACATCTGCATTGTATACTGAGAGCTTCCTTTCTGCTATGTCATTCCAAGAGCAGGTTAGAGTTTTAACAAATACTGCAATACTTGGTAAGACAGATTACTTAAGAGGAATGAAAGAGAATGTCATTATTGGTAGAAGAATACCATCAGGGCAGGAAGCTGAGATAAAAGATATTTATAGTCTAGAGGAAGTTAAAATTTAATTGATTTTATTGTATAATACAACTCATGCCGACTATTAATCAGTTAGTAAGAAAACCTAGAAAATCAAAGAGTACCAAGAGCAAGCATATTGCATTGGCAACGGATTATAACCCTATAAAAAACAGGTATAAAAGGGCGAATAATCCTTTTAAAAGAGCAGTATGTCTTCAGGTTAAAACAATGACACCTAAAAAGCCTAACTCTGCATTGCGTAAAGTTGCAAGAGTAAGACTTTCAAATGGTATGGAGGTTACTGCATACATTCCTGGAGAAGGTCATAATCTACAGGAGCACTCTGTTGTTATGGTTAAAGCGGGAAGGAAGAGAGATTTGCCTGGTGTTAAATATGTTGTTGTAAGAGGGAGATATGATACAGCAGGAGTTAAAGGAAGAAAGAAAGCTAGATCTAAATATGGTGTAAAGAAGTCTTCAAATGAATAATATTTTAATATAGATAAATGAGAGGAAAAAGAGCTAAAAAAAGACCATTGGTAAAAGATAAAAAGTACAATGACGAAGTAATTGGAAGATTAATAAATAAAGTTATGCTTGATGGTAAGAAGTCATTAGCCCAAGAACTTGTATATACAGCTATAGAATCTGGTGCACAGAAAGTAAATATCCCTGTAATAGAATTTGTACATATTGCAGTTGATAATGTGAGACCAGCACTTGAGGTTAAATCAAGAAGGGTTGGGGGAGCAAACTATCAGGTACCTGTTCCTGTAACCCCTAGAAGACAGGAGACATTAGCAGTAAGATGGCTTGTTGATGTGTCAAGATCAAAATCGGGGAAATCTTTTGATAAAATTCTTGAAGAAGAGATGATAAATGCATTTAAAGGCGAGGGAGATGCCGTTAAGAAGAAAAATGATGTTGAAAGAATGGCTGAAGCTAATAAAGCCTTTGCACATTTCAAATGGTAATTGCTTATTAATGAAATTTTAAAAGGAAGGGAAACCTTCCTTTTTTATTACTTTACTATCTTTATATATTCTCCAATAATATGAACCTTGTACTTATTAAGTTGTCTAATCTCAAAGATTTTTTCTAATAAAATTGCAAAATAGAATGTAATCCTTTCAAAACTGATATACGTAGGATCCCCATTAAGAATTAGGTTAATCTTTTTAAACCCAATAGAAAGAAGCAAATCATCTATCTTGGGGGGAGTATTAATTAGATACTTCTTTGAAAAAGTATCATTCTCTTGTCTATTATAAAGTTTTTTCGTTAAGAAGTCATGAAATCTTTCTGGAATTAACCTTATCAACCAAACATTGTAATTAAGAGCATTTGGAGTAATAAATATAACCTTACCTCCCGGTTTAAGAACTCTGTAAATTTCCTTAAAAGCTTTATTAGGGTCTGATAAGTGCTCTAGTACCCAAGCACAAACAACTACATCAAAAAAATTGTCCTTAAAAGGCATTTTTTCGACATATGATTTCTTTATGTGTTTTATATCTTTATTTCTATTAATTGCAGATATGTCTGGGTCGATACCATATGTATGTAAAGTTCTCGAATATATGTCAGAAAGAAGATTACTATGTCCGCATCCTACATCTAATAAATAACTGTTTTTTGAAACGGAATCTGATATTAAGTCATGATAAATGAGAGTACTTACTCTCCATTTTGGGTAAATCTTGTGATATTGTTCTCTATAATACTCTTGTTTATTCATTTATTTTGTACTCTCTATTCTCTCCCAACCTAATTTGGGCATATCCTTTTTTAGAATTACTCTCTCCCAGAATATTCGTATCCATGTGATTAGACGGATAGGGAAGAGTAGTAGTGACCATAAGAATTCCTTTAAATTTTTTGCATACCTAAGTACAAAGAAAGCATATTTTAATTCAATTAAAATACTTCTACTCTGTTTATCTTTTTTAAACACTCCAAACTGTTTTAATTGTATAAAGCCACCTAAAGATCTAACTTTCTGTTTATAATAGTCTTTTATATTTGTTGGGTATTTAACGTAGCATTTTGCATTTGGAGCATATGCAATCTGTTTCCCTATATTCCTTATTGAATATGAAATATATGCATCGTCAGATAGAACATTAGAAGGAATATCAAAATTTATCTTTCTTACAGCCATAATATATCCACTCATTGGGAAAAAAGAGGTATTACTTATGTAGTAATTTTCTTTCTGGGTATTCATAGTGGTGATTCTTCTGTGATGTGCTGCATCAGAAAGAAGATGTCCCCAGTATCCGAACATACTGTCTTTTCTATTCATTGCTACTGGTCTTCCACTTACACCTCCAACTTTATTATTTTGAAATGGTTCAAGCAAATATTTAACTGCATTCTTTTCAAAATATGTATCTCCATCTGTAAGAATCCAGATATCTCCTTTTGCTTTTTTAAATGCAAGTTTCAATGCAGATGGCTTACCCTTTTTAGGATCTTGAATTTGTATGAACTCTTTTTTGTTTAAGTGAAGTTTCTTTGCTGTATATAGTCCTGCTTCTAATGTTTCTTTGTCTGGGGATACCTGTATGACTTCAAAATTCTCTTTTAGTCCAGAGTATTTTCTATCTACTATACACTCTATACATTTATCAATAGTCTTAGGTTCTTTCCATGATGTAATAATAATAGAAATCATGGTTGATTATACAGGAAAATGGTGGAATTTACATGCCCTTTACTTATTTTCACTAGTTGACTGCTCTTCTTGTGCAGTTTCTTCACCCTCTTCACCCTCTGTTACTTCTTCTTCAACTGCTTCTTCTGTTACAGTAGGTTGTATCTCTTCAACCTTTTGAGGCTCAGTTATTGTAACAATAGCAGCTTTTGCTTGTTCATCATTTATAAGGGATATCCCCTTTGGAAGTTGAATATCATCAACAGCTATAGTTTGTCCTACATTTTCTAGATTTGATATATCTATTTCAATGTAAGGTACTAAATCTGCCATTTTACACTTTACATCAATACTGTCTAAAACATTTACTAATACTCCAATATTATTTTTAACTGCTGGTGATATGCCAATAATCTTAAACGGTATTGTAAATACCATTGGTACATTCTCATCTATTCTAAATAATGACACATGATTTATCTCATCAGTTACCGGATTAACACTAAACTCTTTAACAAGTGCTTTAAAACTCTCTTTCTCAAGCTGTGTGTCAAGTATAGTAGTGGATGTTGTGTTTGTGTAAAGCCACTGTGCATCTGAACTGCTCATGGTAACATTTTTAGACTGTCCATGAGAATCATATACAACAGCAGGGGTTAGCCCTTTCTGTCTTAAATGTTTAACCTTTTTCCCTGTAATCTCTCTTTTTTCTAATTGAAGTTTTTCCATAACGAGTGAAAGTATATCAAAGAAATATATATTTTGCAATTTTATACATCTTACTCTTGACGAATTCAGAATTTCCCAATATACTCTTAGCAGGTAAGCTGTAAGAGTGCTAATATGGAGAATATAACTGAAAGACAGAGAGAAATATTAATGGCGATAATCAAAGAGTTTATGGAAAGTGCAGATGAAGTTGGTTCAATTGCTCTTTTAGAAAAATATGATTTAGGTGTAAGCTCTGCAACTATCAGAAATGAAATGGTTAGGCTTATGGACCAAGGATTACTTGAGAAGAGCCATACATCTTCAGGAAGACTCCCTACAGATCAAGCTTTAAGATTGTATGTAAGGGATATTCTTGGAAACTGTTCTCTTAACCCTATGATTACAGTAGAGATAAGGAGGGGACTATTTAGAGATAGATTCTCAAAGAATACTATTGTAGATTCAATATTAACTGTAGTTTCTGATGAGACTGAGTCTGCATCTTTTGTAATAATTGATGAGATTTTAAGATATTGGGGTATTTCCCAACTATTTAAATATGAAGAGCTTAGAGATATTGAGAAATTACAAAGAGTAGTGAATATACTTGAAGATGAGAGCTTCTTAAGCAATTTGGTTAAGAAGTATGGAGGTTCTGGTGTATCTTTAATAATCGGGGAAGAGTCAGGGATAAAAGGATTAGAAGAGTGTGCTCTTGCATTTACTAAAATGCCATTTTGGGATGCAAAAGATTCATATGTTGGTGTGATAGGATCAAAAAGAATGGATTATGCAAAGAGTATTCCTGCCCTTCGAGAGGTCCAGAACTCTATGCGTAATATTATGAGAGGCTGGAATTAAAATAACCATAGATATATATGAAAGAAGATAAAAAAACACAAAGTGTTAAAAAACAAAATACGTCTAAAAAAGAAAAGGAGTTAAGAAAGGAGATAAAAGAGCTTGCTCTTACTATTGATAAGGTTGAAGATGAGAAGTTGGTTATCATTAATCAACTTAAGAAGGTACTAGCAGATTACCAAAATTTAGAAGCTAATACAGATAAACGATTAGGATTTCTGTATTTACAATCAAGAAAGTCATTGGCTGAAAAGCTTATACCAGTTATTGATGCTTTAACAATGGCTATTAAGACAAAAGAGAATATTAAGTTTGATGAAAAGACATTGGCTTGGGCAAACGGTGTTGTAGAGACATTTAACAATTTAGAAAAGAGTATAGAAGAAATAGGGTTAAAGAAATTTGTACCACAAAAGGGTACGAAATTTGATCCATCTCAGCACGAGGCTTTAAGTACTGTAGACGGAGATATACCAGGAATCATTTATGATGTTATCCTTCCTGGGTATATGATAGATGATATCGTTGTACGACCATCAAAGGTGGTTGTGACTAAAGAAAAAAAAGGATAAATAATTAATTTGTTATTACTTTAAAATATGGGAAAAATTATAGGAATAGACTTAGGTACTACAAATAGTGCAATGGCATATATGTCAGGTGGTAAACCAAACATAATACCAAATGCACAAGGAGGGAGATTGACACCTTCTGTTGTTGGCGTTGATGATAAAGGAGAGGTGTTAGTTGGTTCTCCTGCAAAGAATCAGGCAGTGACAAATCCAGAAGGAACAATTTACTCTGTTAAAAGACTTATAGGTAGATCATGGAATGATCCAGAAGTACAGAGAGATAAAGAGCTTCTTCCATTTGAAATGAGAGAATCTAAAAGTGGAGGTGTTGAAGTAAAGATGGGAGATAAATGGTACACTCCTCAGGAGATATCTGCAAAGATATTGGGCAAAATGAAAGAAGATGCAGAAGAGTTCTTAGGTGAGAAAGTAACAGAGGCTGTAATTACTGTTCCTGCATACTTTGATGATTCTCAGAGACAGGCAACAAAAGATGCTGGTAAAATTGCGGGTTTTGATGTTAAAAGAATTGTAAATGAACCTACTGCTGCTGCTCTTGCATACGGTTTGGATAATAGAAAAGATGAACAGATTGCAATATTTGACCTAGGGGGTGGTACATTTGATATTTCAATACTAGAGATTGGTGATGGGGTATTTGAAGTTCTCTCTACAAATGGAGATACACATCTTGGTGGTGATGATTTTGATCAAAAGATTATTGATAAATTAGTTAAAGACTTTAAGGATAATGAGGGTATAGACCTTAAAGAAGATAGAACGGCACTTCAAAGACTTAAAGAAGCAGCAGAGAAAGCTAAGATAGAGTTATCAACATCTGAAGAAACTGAAATTAATATTCCATACATTACTGCTACTTCTGCGGGACCGAAACATCTTAAAGTTAAGATGACAAGAGCGGATCTTGAGAAATTAACTGCTGATTTAATAGAAAGAACTGTTAAACCATGCGAGAAAGCACTTAAAGATGCAAAACTTACTGCTTCTGATGTAGATGAGGTAATACTAGTAGGTGGTATGACAAGAATGCCTGCTGTTGTAAAGAAAGTTAAAGAGATATTTGGGAAAGAACCTAATAAAGGTGTAAATCCTGATGAAGTTGTAGCAATTGGTGCTGCAATACAGGGAGGTGTTCTTGGTGGAGAGGTAAAAGATATTACACTTCTTGATGTTACACCTCTTTCTCTTGGTTTAGAAACACTAGGTGGTGTTATGACAAAACTAATTGAAAGAAATACAACAATTCCTGTTGAAAAGAAGCAGATATTTAGTACTGCTGCAGATAATCAGCCGGCAGTAGAGATTCATGTACTTCAGGGGGAAAGAGAAATGGCTGAAGATAACAAGACATTAGGCAGGTTCATTCTGGATGGTATTCCTCCTGCACCAAGAGGAATTCCTCAAATTGAAGTAATTTTTGCAATTGATGCAAATGGAATCTTAAATGTAAGTGCTAAGGACTTAGCTACAAACAAAGAACAGAAGATTACCATCACAGCATCAACAGGTCTTAAAGAAGATGAAATACAAAAGATGGTTGAGGAAGCAGCAAAGCATGCAGAAGAAGACAAGAAGAAGAAAGAGAGAGCTGAAAAGAGAAATAATGCTGATTCTCTTTGCTTTAGCATTGAAAAACTTCTTAAAGAGAGTGGAGAGAAAATAGAGGATAGTGATAAAAAAGATCTTGAAGAAGGCGTGAAAAAGATAAAGGGTATAATTGAGAAAGAAGATTTTGATGAGGAAGAACTTGAAAAGAAAGTAGAAAAACTTACAGAGAGAATGCAGGAAGTAAGTAAAAAAATGTATGAAAAAGCCTCTAAGGAATCTTCTGCGAAGAAAGAAGAAAGTAAAGAAGATAATGATGAAAAGAAGTCTGACAAGAAAGAAGATGAGGTAAAGGAAGGAGAGGTTGTTGAGGATTAAAACAATAAATAATGGAGGGGGACTTTAATCCCTCTCCATTTTCTGTTAACATATTTCTTATAGTAGGATAATTTTATTACTGCCTAAAATGTTAGAAGAAAGAAATCAATCTACACTAGTACTTCCTGATAAATTTGAGAAGATATCAAAAGTACAGAGAGTAGTTCTTAATTTAATCTTGTTTATTATCCCTTGGTTTGTTGTTCCTCTCCCATATGATTCAACGGAAAAGATTAAGAGTATTTTGTTTATTGTACTATCTTCAATTTTAATATTACTTGAAATAGTTAAATGGATATGGGATGGAAAAGTATCCATTGTTAAATCTCCATTAGATAAGGCATTTCTTTTATTTTTGTTTTCATTTTTACTTTCTACTGTTTTTGCAAGAGATAGATGGTTGGCTTTCTGGGGATATGATGGAAGAATGGGTAGTGGGCTTTTTGTAATAATATTTCTTTTCTTCTTGTTTTTCCTTTCAAGAGGCTTTCTAAGAAAGAGAAGGGAGATTGTTAGAGCTGTATCTTCTTTATCTTTAGGTTTATTCATTCTTATTCTTCTGAGTATGCTTTCTGTTTTAAAAGTTAATATATTTAACGGGATACCTTATGTAAAAGAATTTTTTGTTGTTGGATTACCTCTTACATTTTCATTCCAAGAGATTATGCTTATATGTGGAGTTTCTGTATTCCTTAATCTTTTTCTCCTTATTAACTCATTTAAAGAAGAAAAGTATCAGAGTATTATATTCCCAATTGTAGCTCTGGCCATATCTTTTATATCCCTTCCAATATTTTCTGTAAGCCAAGGTATTTTAGTCCCTGTTCTCTTCTTTGTATTTACAATTTTAGTTTGTGTCTTAATATGGAATAAATTAGGAAAAGATCTCAAATCACTTCCAATTATTGTAATAATATTTGCTGTTCTTTCATTTGGCTTTAGTATAGGGTTTCAATATAAATCTTTTACAAAATCTGTACTTGGAGAATCATATGAGGCTGTCACTCCAATAAGGCTTGGGTCTGACATATCATGGAGGGTAGCAAGCTCTTCCATTGTCGATAACTTCTCTAGAGGAATAATTGGTTCTGGGAATGACTCTTTTGGTGTGGCATATAATCTGTATAAACCTGCTGTTGATTCTACGATAATGCTTGGTAATACAACCTTTATAGTTGGTTCTAATGAATTGCTTACTACATTGGCCAATAGAGGTCTTCTTGGTATTATGGCATTTATTTTGTTGGTTGTTGTTTCTTTGAAATTGTTAATAAAACAAATATCTAGTGATAGTGCAAAAGGAAGTTCAGATATTCTTCTTTTAGGATTAACTCATCTACTTATTCTTTTTGGTTCTTTCTTTATGCCTTTTTCATTTTTGACATTCTTTATGTTATTTGTATCAGCACTTCTTTTGGTAACTTTATATAATCTTGAAGGAAACAGTGAAGAGTTTCTACTTAAGTTCTGGGCAGTTAATACAGGTTCAGTTAATAAAGATATCCGTAAGACAATGAATGGAGTAAATGGATTTTTGACTGCATTGTTTACTATTGCTACAGTAGGTATTGTAGTATTACTTGCCTTAAAGGTGCTTAATAGTGCATATGTTGTTAGAGCTGAGGCATATGGTATAGAAACGGGGAAAAAGTATCAGGAAGAGAATGTTTCAATTGAGGTAAGGGAGGAATTTCTAACTAGAATGGCAGGATATTATGATAAAGCACTAAGATATGATTCTACTGATCCATATTCAAATAGAAGAGCAAGTTTAGTTTCTATTGATGTAATAAATCTGTTAAGTGAGAAATACAAAGATGCTGAGGAAACTGAAAAAGAGGCTTTATTATCTAGTATAACAACATGGAAGAATACTGCAGTAGATTTGTCTAAAAGGGCAATAGATACTTCTCCGCTTACATATTCTAACTGGAATACAAGAGCTTCTGTGTATACAGGGTTAATTGGTGTGGGGTATTCTGATTATACACAAGATGCCTTAGGAGCTTTAAATACTTGTGTGGGTATTAATCCTTTAGATTACGATTCTTACTACAAAGCTGGGCAAATATATATGGTTAAAGAGGATTATGATAATGCTCTTGCCATGTTTAATAGAGTTTTAACTATAAATGGAAGTCATGTACAATCCTTAATTCTTTCTGCCAACATTTTTAATGAGAAGAAAGATACAGAAAATGCAATTACTTACTTAAAAGCAGCAAAACAGATACTTGAGAATAATAAACTGGAAGATAGTAATACATACAAGGGTGTGATTAATTCTCTAGAGCAACTTGGTGCAAATGAAGAAAAAGTAGAGGAAGAGCAACCTACTGAGTAAAAGTATTAAATAAAGTTAATATCTTTAGCTCTGCATATTTTGTGGTAATCTTTGTTTCTTTAATTACCCAACCTATATCTTCTATACTCAATCCTACAAGTAGCATATACTGTTTCTTTCCACGATGCTTTAATTCTTTGCAAAGTGTATTGTTAAGAGTGTAGATAGTATGATCTTCTGAACGGATTGGAAGTAAAAAAGATTTTTTAACAATTTCCTCAATTTGTAGATATAAAATCATATTCCTAAGCATGTATCTATATACAGAAATTATTCCTTTAGATGCTTTCTGTTTTAGCTTAATCTCTTGTTCCCTAGATATGCTCCAGCCTGTAAAACACTGGATTGGTTTGCTACTACACTTTTTATGTGTATAATAACCATTGTTTAATTTTTGACATATAGGACACTGAGGAAGAGAGTGCGGTATCTTTTTTAAGCAGTTATTACATATGTCTTCTCCAACTTTAGAGCAGAAAACACACTGTTTAGGAAAGATACTATTTATTAGTAACATAAAAATATCTTAATACTAAAATGTTAAAAAGATTTGAAAATTAAAAGCTTTTCAATTATGATATTAAAGCTTAAACCTACTATCACTTATGAAAGAATTAAAAAAGAAGAATAGTGTAATCATTATTATGATAATGCTCCTAATAACCAAGATACTTGGGTTTTGGAAGCTTAGGGTATTTGCACAGCTATTTGGAGCATCTCATGAATTAGATATTTTTTGGGCATCATTTACTATTCCAGATATGATATTTATGGTTCTTGTTGCAGGATCTGTTAATGCAGCTATTATTCCCATATTAACAGACCAGTTATACGACAGAGGAAAGAAAAGTCTTAATGAGTTATTTAAAAAGATTACAATGTATTTCTTTCTTCTTTGTTTTTTGTTTATTTTAATAGCATTTATACTTGCTCCTACTATTACAGAATGGATAATTAATAGTGAGAGTGCCTCTGCAATGTTAAATATAGGATTTAGAATGACTCAAGCAGATTATTCTCTTTTTCTTAGGTTATTTAGAATAGGTTTACTCTCTCCACTGTTTTTAAGCATAAGTGCATTTATAACTTCATATCTACAAGTAAGAAAACAGTTCTTTGTTACATCACTTGCACCTCTTTTTTATGATCTTGCAATGATATTTGGAACATATCTCTTAGTTGGAGTCTTTAAGATGAATGTTACAGGAATAGCAATATCTGCTGTTGCAGGATCTCTTGTTCATCTTGCAGTTCAAATACCAACACTAAAGAGGTTTTATAAGGAGGACGGTAATGAAAATGAAATGGAAATTGATGAGCAACAACAAAAGAAGGAAATATCAAAGGCATTTCGTCTTGCAATACCAAGAATGTTAGGAGTGTTAGGTGAGCAGATTAGTACTGTAGTAAACACAATAATTAGTTTTACTCTTACAGCAGGAGCACTAAGTGCATACAAATTTGCAAACAGTCTTCATTTCTTTCCTATTAGTATAGTCGGTGGAGCTGTTGCTCAAGTTACACTCCCTGATTTAGCAAAATTCAGTAATAAAAAGGATGAAGTAAGTTTTAAAAAGGTCCTTAATGATTCTATACAGCTTTCTTTGTATCTTGTCTTTCCAATTGTAGCAGGACTTTTAGTACTCAGACTCCCTATTGTTCGTCTTATATATGGTACAGGAGCTTTTGACTGGCAGGATACTATACTTACTTCCTGGTCTCTTGCACTTTTAACAGGATCAATCATAGGACAAACAATTGAGTTAATTTTGTTAAGGGCTTTTTATGCTTTAAAAAATACATGGAAACCTTTAATATCAATATTCTTAGGAGTTGTAATTAATTTGCTTGGTGCTTACTACCTTACAAATTTCTTTAGCCACTATTATGACTGGAGACCAATAGTTGAACAGATATGGGTACAGATATCTCAAGCTAATGGTGAAGGAGTTATGCCTGTAATTCATTCATTCTTTAAAGATACTATGAAATGGATGACTACAAGAGGAACTTCTAATTATGCAGTCGGTGGTTTAGCATTGAGTTTAAGTCTTTCATATTTATTCCAGGTTATAATTTCTTCTTTAATGTTAAATAGTACTAAAAAAGTTTTAACATGGAAGGAAACTGTAAGTCCAATTCTAAAAAAGATTGCTAATACCTTATTTATGATTACTGGTATGTACTTTCTGTTTAAGTTATTTGATTTTAGATTAGATACTTCAAGAACTATATATGTTATTATCCTCTTTGTTGTTACTTCTCTTGGTGGGGGCCTTTTGTATCTTCTTGGTTCAAAGATATTTTCTCCTAGAGAATATGATATGGCAGTTGCACTAATTAAGAGAATTTGGAATAGGATAAAGAATTTAAACAAGAATGGAAATGGGAATAACTTAAAAGATTAAAGTATGAAAAAAGTCTTTCGTTTTGTTTTAATATTTCTTCTTTCACTCATAATATTCTTTCTGTTATTCATAGGATATCTTAGTTTAAGATATATGAACTGGGAAAAGGAATTTGAAAAAGGTATTAATACAGCCTATGTTATTAATCAAACTAGTACAGAAAGTATAGATTTTGGAGGGAAAATAGCAGAATTTGCACTATCAACTGATGATGTAAGTTCTTTGGAGCTGGATGTTTCTGAAATTGGTTCTGTAATATACAGCACACTGGATTCATATTTTGGAGAGAATGTAAATGTTGAAAGAATATATATAAAGCCAAGTGATTCAAGATGGGTAATATATGCTGATTTAATGTATAAAAGTTTTTCTGTTTGGATATCTGTAGATATAAACAAGGATAATATACAGAGTGCTCAGCTGTATACAACTGAGATAAAAGTAGGACCCTTTGATGTAAGTGATATATCAGATATAGATGTAAAGATTAATAAAGGTATAGGGGAGGCAGTGGTTACATTAAATGAAAACGGTCTTGTAGGAAGATATATAGAAAATATTGAGCTTCTTAATGATTCAGTAATCTTAAAAGGTTCAAGATATTGACATTTGCTTGAGTGCTGATTAAAATACCTAGCAGTCTTGCTTGTGAATTGCTAATTTAATTTGTTTTAATTAATTAATATGGCAGAAAATATTAAAATTCAACCATTAGGTAGTAGAGTGTTGATTGAACCCCAAGAGATCCAAGAAAAGACTCCTGGTGGCTTAGTTATACCCCCAAATGCTTCTGATGAGAAGAAACCTTCATATGGTAAGGTTGTAGCACTTGGTAAGGGTAAAGATTCTAAAGGGAATCTTCTTAAATTTGATGTTAAGGTAGGAGATATGGTCTACTTTAAGAAATATGCTCCTGAAGAGATAGAGATTGATGGAAAGGAGTGGTACATACTTGATACTGATGATATTTTAGCTATTGCTAAATAACTAGATAATTTGTAATTCTTAATAATATGGCAAAAGAAATAATATATGGAGAAGAAGCTAGAAGAGCACTTAAAGCAGGTGTAGATATAATTGCTGATGCTGTTAAAACAACACTTGGTCCTAGAGGAAGAAATGTCGCATTAGCAAAATCTTTTGGTTCTCAAGTTGTTACTAAAGATGGTGTAACTGTAGCAAAAGAGATTGAAGAAAAAGATCCTTTTAAGAATGTAGGTGTAGAGATGCTTAAAGAGGCTGCAAGAAAGGTAAACGATACTGCGGGTGATGGAACTACTACAGTAACTGTATTGGCTCAAGCTATTGCTAATGCAGGTTTTAAAAATGTTACTGCTGGTGCCAACCCTATCTCTCTTAAAAGAGGGTTAGATAAGGCTGTAGATATTGTTGTAGAGGAATTAGTTAAATCTTCTAAAAAGATAAAGACACAGGAGGAGATTTCTCAGGTTGCTACTATATCTTCTAACAATGATAAAGAGCTTGGAGATATGATTGGAAAAGTATTTGAGAAGATAGGAAAAGATGGAGTAATTACTGTAGAGGAAGCAAAAGGTTTTGATGATGAAGTTGAATATACAGAAGGTATGCAGTTTGATCAGGGGTATGTGAGTGCATACTTTGTAACAGATCCGGAAACTCTTGAGGCTGTAATGGATAATCCATACATATTTGTTACAGATAAAAAGCTTTCTAATTTACAAGATATTCAAGCTATTGCAGAGAAAGTACTTGCTGCTGCAGACAGACCTCTCGTAATTATTGCAGATGATATTGAGAATCAAGCATTAGCTACATTAGTTGTTAATAAGCTAAGAGGTACTCTTAATGTTGTAGCAGTTAAGGCTCCTGGATTTGGTGATAGAAAAAAGGAAATGCTTAGAGATATTGCAGTTGTAACTGGTGCAGAATTTGTTTCTGAAGAAGTTGGCAGAACACTTGATTCTGTAAGTCTGTCTGACTTAGGTGGTGCAAAGAAAGTAATAGTAAGTAAAGAAGAGACAGTTATTGTTGAGGGAGGTGGAAGTCAGGATGAAATCAAGAAGAGGATAAATGAGATTAAAGCTCAGATTGAGAATACTACCTCTGATTATGACAGAGAGAAGTTGCAAGAGAGATTAGCTAAGTTATCTGGCGGTGTTGCTGTTGTAAAGGTTGGCGCTGCTTCTGAGATAGAGGCTAAGGAAAAGAAAGCTAGAATAGAAGATGCTATTAATGCAACCCGTGCTGCAATTGAGGAAGGTGTAGTTGTAGGCGGCGGTCTAGCATATCATAATGCTAAGGCAGTATTAGATAAGGTTCAATTGGAGGACCCTGATGAGCAGTTAGGATTAGAAATACTAAGTGGTGTATTAAGTGAGCCTTTAAAGCAGATTGCTCAAAATGCTGGTGAAGATGGTGCGGTTGTAGCATCACAATGTCATGATAACATTGGATTCAATGCAAAGACAGGGAAATATGTAGATATGATGAAAGAAGGGATTATAGATCCTGTTAAAGTAACAAGGCTTGCCTTAGTGAATGCTGCATCCGTTGCAACCATGCTTATTACCACAGAAGCAGTTGTTGCAGAGATACCAGAAGAGCACAAACATGATGGGAATCCGATGAGTGGTGGAATGGATGAAATGATGTAATCTCTAAAAGGGTTTTAAGAAGAAAAAGGACTCTGTTATAGAGTCCTTTTTTATATATTTCCTCTTAATCTTTATTCATTAGGAACAGCCCCATACTTGTTATCTTCCTGATCTCCTCTTTGAAAGAGAAATACAAGTAAAACTATTGACCCAACCAATGGTATAAGGGAAAGAAGAACATTCCATCCACTTTTTCCAATGTCATGTAATCTTCTTACCATAGCAGCTAATGAAGGGACAAGTATTGCAAGGGAATATATACTAGGGAGAACCAGTGTAGTTTCATAGTATGAAGAGTAGCTTGGCATTCCCCTAATAACATACTCTACAAGACTTATTGCTGTTGCTACTAAAAAGTTCGCTAAGACAAAATACCAATAACCCTTTCTGCTTAACCTTCCGCCGAATTCAGCATATTTCTTTAAGACAGAAGAGTATGAACCAAAGATGGTAATTTCTTCTTTTACTTCAGCCATATATTTATTAAAATAATTTATTGAAGAATTATAACATATTGCTGATTGACACTAGTATATCTTAATACCTAACCTCTTGTGCCAATATCTTTCCTAATATATTGTTATTATCTCCATTATATATTTTAACTATTAATCTCCCATTCTCTCTTACTACAACCCAATCATTCCTTTGTGGTTTAATCTGTTTAGAAATATATATTACACCATTCATTTTGAAATTCTCCTCATTACTGTCTATTAAAGATGTATCAATAGCTATACACTCTTTATCCATTTTCAAAATCCATTCAGGACAAACATAGTAGTAATTAGTTTGATTGGAATTAAATTTGTTTGAAAGAGGTATGTGTAAAAATAATGGAATTTTATAATCCAAGCCACTATATTTATCAGGTACATGCTTTTCTAACAATTGTGATTTAGGTACATTCAATGCCTTTGATATCTCATCTAACTTTTTGTAAGGAAGGCTCTCTTCTCTTTCATATCTTGAAATCATCTCCCAACTTACGCCTACTTTATCAGCTAATTGTTGTTGTGTCATGTTTGCCCTTTCTCTGTATCTCTTAATATTCTCCGCTATATAACTGTATTCCATATTTAAGCATTATATTGTTGGTAAATATGGAAAGGTATAGAAGAAAAGTTCTTTTTTATGAAATGACTGACACCCAGTGATCCTTAAGCCACCTCTTTGAATTTTTGTATTCATCATACAAACCTCTACTCTCAAGCTCTTTCCTAATTATTCCTCCCTGATGAGGATATCTATACTGTTTTTTAAGAGGAGAGCTAAAACCATGGGTATAGTGGCAGAGTTCATGTGCAATAGTTGCTCTTACAACATATTCAGGAATGTAATCATATGAGAAGTATCTTGTAATGTTTATTAAAGATACTGTTCTACTCTCAAAGATATCTTTACTTAGATTGTATTTTTTAAGATATTTGTAAAATGTTTGTTTATCCTTTATCATCTTTATACTTCCCAACTGTCTTTTAGAGTACTTCCCATATTTTATAGTTACAAGATTTAATCTTCCTACATCACAGAAGTTATTCTCCCAAAGGTCATATAGTAAATTTTCAAGATATTTATTATCCCTAATCATGTTCACATGATATTATAGATATATATGAGCAGTATTATACATGAAAAAATAAAGACATTAAGGCTTACAATTAAACTCTTTTATACAAGATATACCAAAGAAGTAGTCACTAGAGATCTTCTGTTTATAGCAGTTACTGTTTCAGAAATGATTGGTATAACTGTTGCAGGTAAATT
>CAZQHF010000001.1:0-33305 GCA_964593535.1 uncultured Candidatus Saccharibacteria bacterium | reverse complement strand
ATAGGTACATTTAGTGCACTATTTAACTATACTGATGTTGTATATACAAGCGGAGTAAACACATTTAACAGTGTTTCCCTTTTAAGCAACTATTTAGAATATGCTTCTAAGTACTTTGAGTTCATACACCATGAAGGGTTTGGAGATATATCACATGGATATGTAAAGCTTCCTAAGAAGACTCCTGATATTGAATTTCTAAAATTGGATTTTGCATATCCTGACCAGCCTGATAAAAAAGTACTGGAGGATATATCTTTTAAGATAAAGGCAGGTGATAAAGTTGCATTCTTTGGAGGAGATAGTTCTGGTAAAAGTAGTTTAATCAAGATATTAACAGGTTTGTATCAGGTTACTTCAGGAGATTATCTAATGGGAGGATACTCTGTAAGAGAGCTTGATAGAGGGGAGGTTAAAAATAAATTGGCTGTTACTTTCCAGAATTTTGTTAATTATAGTTTTAGTATTAGGGAGAATATTACATTAATTAGTAATAGGAAAAATATTAATAGAGAGTTATATAACACTGTTATAAAAATATGTGAGATAGATAAGTTTATGAAACAGGAGGGTATTAATGATACCTTAGTATTAGGAAAGTATCTCAATGGTAAAGAGCTTTCTCCAGGGTACTGGCAGAGATTAGCAATTGCAAGAACATTGTATAGAAATAGAAAGATAATTATATTAGATGAGCCTTTTACATTTATTGATTCTCAATCAAGGGATAGAATAATTAGAGGAATACTGGAATTTGCAGGTACTGATAGAACAGTAATTTTAATTACAAGAGATACGGATCTTCTTGATCTCTTTGATAGGGTATATATGCTTGAGAGAGGTCATATTGTTGAGAGAGGAACATGGAAAGAGTTAATAAAGAAGAGAGGAAAAGTGTATAAAGAGAGAAAGTATAATGTGTAATTCGTTCCCTGAATATATTTTGAAGCTTGGATTGAATTGGTGGTTTATACTATACGGAAATTTGTTTTATTGATTTATAAATACGAATCTCTTATAATCAAAAATAAGTTGTAAAGTAATATATTATGCAAATACAACCTGCTAGTAATAGTAATGTTGAGTATATTAGTAATTCTCTTGTAAGTGAATACGAGAGAACAAATACGGAGTTTGGTTATCAAAGGTACAAAGAAGATTACGATCTTATGTATAAACATGTATCTAAGAGGATAGAGGAAGGTGGTGAGTTTAAGTATTTCGTAGCACTAGAGGGTGGTGAGGAAGTAGGGTTTATCAATATTATGATAGATGAGAATGGTATGGGTAGTATCCTTATGCTTTGTGGTAATCGAAAAGATATAAAAGAAGAGCTAATAACTAAATCTATTGAATATTTTAAAGAGAATGGTGTAAAGTCTGTACTTGGTGAAGTGATGATGTATGATAAAGAGAGTATTGAGATATTAAATACTCTAGGTATGAGAGAGGTTATGATGACATTTAAACTTGAAATTTAAATTTATAATTAACTATATTTATGGAGGGATATGATGAATTATTAAAAGTAGAAACGGAACTTAGAGAGCATCTTACACCAGATACTACGAAATGTTGTGCAACAGGAACATGCAGTTAATGACAATCAATTGCTAAGAGATTTGATTAGGGAAAGAATATCTTCTCTATTTCACCTGTATCGCTATCAGTATCATACTAAAGATTTACTAAAGTATGTTGAAGATTTTCTTCTTCCTTCCTTTATTTATTACTATTACAGAGATAGTGTAAAAGATTTCAGGCTTTTTCTTAATAATATTACGGATAACGATGAAAGGTTTTTACCTGTATTTAAGAGAGTTAATAATCTCCTGTATTCAATACAAAATGAGGTAAATGGCTCAGATGTAAGAATATTAGGAGATATTCACTCTAGTGGTTCTACAAAATATTTGGTAAATAATAAGATAAGGTATCAGCACTATCCCTATTATAATGACATTATTAATAACATACTCAGTATATTTTTAGATAATTACAATCAGTATTTTCCTAAGGTTAGTAAAGATAATGTTGGAAATATTGTAAGAGAATATATTGATATAGATGAAGAAACAGATAGTGAACCAGTAATTAGGGAATATTACTATAACTTAGGAAAATTCATACCTGTACTTCTTTTACTCCGTTCTATTGATATAAATGCAGAAAATATGATTATTCATTTACCATATCCTAAATTCTTTGATATGGAGACGGTATTATCTGGCGAATTTGATGAAGTATATTCAAGTTATGATATAAAAAATACAGGAGTTGTTAAGGTTATAGATGATATCGATAGTAGTTTATTATCTGGCGGATTAAAGAAAAACAATAGCTATTTAAAGCCAATCATTACAGGAGATATAAATAGGCCGAAAATTGTATGGAAGGTTAAATCTGAAGGTAAATATCATAATATTCCTATTCTAAATGGCAAGAAAGCTCTCGCAAGTAATTATTCAAATGATTTAATGAGAGGATATAAAGAATCATATGAAAAGATTCTATTAAAAAAGGATGATATTTTAAATGTTGTACTACTAGATAGTAATTTTATTAGAGTACTATTTCGCCCTACTCGTGTGTACAGAGTTATAACATTAGAAAGTTGTTATCCTCAGGTATATGAAAACAGTTATATAGATGATTTCCTAGAGAAGAAACTAAATGAATACCAGTTAATACATAATGTTGATGTAAAAGATTTATTAAGTATTGAGTTAGAGAGTATAAACAAATTAGAGATTCCAGTCTTTTACTGTAGTGTGAAGTCTAGAGATATAATATCTCCTGAAGGAAAAATAGCAGCTAAATTCTTTAATTCTCCAGAGAGTTATTGGAAAGAGTTTGTTTCAAAAAATATAAATAAAGAATTCTTTGTAAATCAGGAACTTATACTACGGAATTCAATTCAAGAAATAAAGTAATATTAATAACTCTGACGAATATACAAATGTATCCCTTTTTGCACAATCTATATTAATTTCTATGAAATAAGAAAATACAATGTCTACTCCTATCTTTTAGGAGGGCTAGAAAAAGATGACTCAAGATATATAAGCTATGATTGAATTTAAGGTAGTTAAACCAGAGGAAGTAAAATATTCAAATTTCCTGTAAAATACATAAGATATATTTTAAATATACATAAATGGAAATATTAGACGGTAAATATACATCATCTGTGATGTTACAGAATCTAAAAACAGAAATCCAAAAGTATATTCAACAAGGTAAAAGAGCCCCAAGAATAGATATACTACTTGTAGGTGACGATTATGCTAGTCAAATGTATGTAAATATGAAGGAAAAGAAAGCATTAGATTTAGGCATATCTGTAAATGTTCACAATTTTGAAAAAGATATAAATGAAAATGATTTGCTTAAATTAATTAGTCAATTAAATAATGATAAAAGAGTAGACGGGATTATGGTTCAACTACCCATGCCTGAGCATATTAATGAAAGTAAAGTATTGGAAAGTATACTTCCCTCTAAAGATGTTGATGGACTTACATCTACTAATTTAGGAAAACTCTTTAAGAATGATTCATCTGCAATAGCACCTGCAACTGCCAAAGGAGTAATTAAGTTGTTGGATAAATATAATATTCAGATAGAAGGGAAAAATGCAGTAGTCGTAGGAAGAGGAGACATATCAGGACTTCCCATTGCAGCAATGCTTCAGAATAGAAATGCAACAATAACAATATGTCATTCACATACACAAAATTTAAAAGATATATGTAAAGATGCAGATATACTTGTATCGAGTATAGGAAGGGCTGAATATATTAATTCTGAATATGTTAAAAATGGAAGTATTGTAATTGATGTCGGAACAAATAGAAATAGTGAGGGTAAGCTAGTAGGAGATATTGATTTTAATAGTGTAAAAGATATTGCAGGATATATTACTCCAGTACCTGGAGGAGTTGGTCCTATGACAATAGCATGTTTGTTTGATAATTTAATTGAAATGTACAAAAGAAATGTATAAAGATGAGATATTTGAATATATACAGAATGAAGCTAAAAGACAGAAAGAAGGTATAGAGCTTATCGCTTCTGAGAATTATGTAAGTGAAGATGTACTTAAAGCAATGGGGAGTATACTTACAAACAAATACTCGGAAGGATATCCACATAAAAGATATTATGGGGGCAATGAGTATATTGATAAAATAGAAGAGGAATGTATTAAAAGGGCAAAAGAACTTTTTGGTGCAGAACATGTAAATGTCCAGCCATATTCAGGTTCAGCTGCTAACTTAGCTGTACATTTCGCATTTCTTAAACCTGGGGATAGAACAATGGGAATGGATCTTTCAGCAGGAGGACATCTTACACATGGTTTTAAGGTATCAATAAGTGGAAAGTATTTTGATTCAGTAAGTTATGGAGTTAATAAAGAAGGATATATTGATTATGATGATGTAAGAAGAATGGCTCTGGAGTATAAACCTAAACTCATATGGAGTGGGTTTAGTGCATATTCAAGAATAGTTGATTGGAATGAATTTAGAAAAATAGCTGATGAAGTTGGTGCAATACTTGCTGCTGATATATCACATGTTGCAGGACTTGTTGCAGCAGGACTCTATCCTTCTCCAGTAGGAATTGCAGATATAGTAACAACAACTACACATAAAACTCTCAGAGGCCCAAGAGGGGCTATAATTATGTGTAAAGAAGAATATGGAGAGCTGATAGATAAAGCAGTATTTCCAGGGCTTCAAGGAGGTCCTCATAATCATATTACAGCAGGTATAGCTGTAGCTTTGAAAGAAGCTCAAAGTGATGAGTTTAAGCAATATGCGAGACAAGTCATTAGTAATGCAAGAGCTCTAGCATCTTCTCTAGCAGATAAAGGTTTTAGTATTGTATCTGGCGGTACTGATAATCATATGTTTTTAGTAGATACGATTAAGAGTACAGGGAAGAGTGGCAAGGAGGTTTCTGATATTTTAGAGTCTGTAAATATTACACTAAACAAAAATGCAATACCATTTGATGAAAGAAAACCATGGGATCCTTCAGGTGTAAGAATAGGGAGTGCTGCTGTTACTACAAGAGGTATGAAAGAAAAAGATATGTTCCAGATTTCAGAGTATATATATGAAGCACTAAATGATAGCTCAGAGAATAACCTTAAGAGAATTAAGGATGAGGTAAGAGATTTTAGCAAGGATTTTAATATACCAGGAATATGAAAGGTACATTTAGAAAAGATATACAAATAGCTAGTATAGAGTCTGAAGATGACTGGAATCAGTTTAAGGTTCATACTCTTCTTGAAAATGTTAATCAAAAGCAGCCTTCTATCAATGCATATTTAGGTGCAAGATACAGCAGATCGTCTGATAGTGTAATTGATATTGCATCTGAAATTATTAAAAACAATACTGATGCTGCCCAAAGACTTGAAGCAATATTCCATGGATATGGTCATAAATCAGTTGGTGACATGGCACAGCTATTTGTATGTATAGAAAATATCCCAATGTTTACTGCGATGAAGATTTTTTATCTTAACTCTGTAATATCTGGTCAGGAGAGATTTACAAGATATCAGAATTTTGAAGAGCCTGAATATATTAAAATTCCTAGGGAGATTTGTAATGATAAAAAGGTTAGACAGGAATATGAGAATATAATTTTAAAACAGATGAATGATTACTCTGTTTTGTTAAAAAAGACAAAAGAGATATTTAGGGAGTATTTTAATATTAATGAGGATATTAAAGAAGAAAAATCTGCATTACAGGCAAGAAGTTTTGATTGTGCAAGATACCTTCTTCCATATGGAGTGCAGACAAGTATGGCAGCAGTAATGTCTGCAAGAAACTGGTCTGAGTTAATATCATATCTTAATGCAGGAGACAGTATTGTAGATAAAGAGGTAGGTAATTTGATATATAACTTACTTGGAGATTCAGATATTGAAATAACTGGATATGTTAGAGAAACTGATGGCCTTATAAGGCATACGGAGGCCAACTATTCAAGAAAAAATTCTACTAAAGAGATATTAGAATATATTAGGAAAAAGGTTTCACCTCAGAAAGCATATATTAGTCAAGGAAGTGAAAGTGATTCATGTTCTGTTAGTTACAATGATAATGCAGTAGAGGATCTCTTTACTCATTATGAGTTGTTAATAAATCCATTAGGTAGCGAGAATGAACTTGAATTTGATGATGAAGATTCTGAATATATTGGAGAGGTTCTTTTTAGAAATCATAATCAGCACAGCCTTATAGGTAACCTTGGACAGAGTGGTTCAATTAAAATAGAGGGAATGGCATCTTTATGTACATTAAAAGATTTAAATAGGCATAGAAGTTTTGAGAGATTTATTCCACTTTTACATGATGAAGTAAATATTGATAATGAGTTAGACAGAGATAGTAAGGATTGTTTCTTTTTATGTAATTATCTTGATATCCCTGAGATGTCTGAATTAAAGAAAGAGTATGAAAAAGCTTTAATAGGGACATATAATATGATAAAGAGATGGAGAAATGATTCCCTTAAAGTTATGCCTGATGAGTACTCTCAGGAGTTTACTAAATATCTTTTTCCTCATGCTCATTCAACGAAATACTGTTTCTATGCTTCTATTGATGACCTGCAGTATACAATTAATCTTAGAAGTGCAAGGGGCGGGCATATTGCATACAGAGTATTAATGTACAAATGGTTAGAGTTGTTAAACAGTAATGATAGTATATGGTATCCTTTACTAGGAAAAATAGAAATTCCTGATCCTGTATCTAAGGCTCAGTTTATAGATAAAAGTTAAATTAAAAGTTTTAAATATGATACTTTCTGATAAAAGCATTAAGGAAAAAATTAATACAGGAGAGATAGCCATTTCTCCTTTTTCTGAGGATAATCTTCAGCCTGCATCGTATGATTTACATCTTGATAGTAATATTATGTATTTTAATACTGATGGAAATAATATTATAGATGTAAGAAAACCTGTTGATGATTTAATGATCAAAACATATATAGATGAAACTAATGGTTTTGTTATACAACCTCACCAGCTCGTACTTGCTAATGTTGTAGAAATAACGGGAGTAGATAGTAAACATGTTGGTAGACTTGAAGGTAAAAGCTCTCTTGCAAGAATAGGGCTAATCATACATGCTACTGCTGGATTTTTAGATCCAGGAAACAAGTTAAGATTAACACTAGAAATGGTTAATCTTTCTCCTCTTCCTATTAGAATATATGCAGGTATGAAGATTGCACAAATTGCTTTTGAGGAGCTTGATACTTCTTGTGAAAAGCCATATGGAAGTAAAAGTTTAAATAGTAAATATGTTGGAGATTTGACTGTACAAGTGAGTAAGATGTGGAAGAATTTTTAAATTAAGTAAAGTAATTAATATGTTTGAAGATATTAGAAAAGAATTCCCTATTCTAAAAGATAAATTTTTAAGCAAAGGGCTTGTTTATCTTGATAGTGCTGCTACCACTCAGAAACCCCAGGAAGTTATAGATAGAATTAATCAGTATTATGAGCAGGAGAATGCTAATATTCATAGAGGTCCGTATGACCTTTCTATTAATGCTACCAATCTTTGGCAGGAGGCTCATCAAGTTGTTTCCCAGTTTATTAATTCCGATTCTTACAAAGAGATATTTTTTGTAAGAAACAGTACAGAGGGATTAAATTTTCTTGTTAATACTATTGGAAGAAAGCTCCTTTCTGATGGGGATACTGTTGTAATTACAGAAATGGAACATCACAGTAATATTATTCCATGGATGCTCTTGCAAAAGGAGATTAAGTTTAAAATAGAGTATATACCTGTAAAAGATGATTATACTTTAGACTTGGATTGGTTTAAGGATTTAGTAAAGAGAGAGGGAAGGAAGGTAAAGATTGTATCTGTTGCTCATATTTCAAATGTATTAGGTGTTAAGAATGATGTAGAGAAGATTTTTAAGATTGCTAAAAAGGTGGATGCTTTTACAATGCTTGATGCTGCACAAAGTATTGCTAGAGTACCAATTGATGTTAAAAGTCTAGGTTGTGATGCATTAGTATTTTCTGGACATAAGGTGTATGGACCAACAGGTAGTGGTGTTGTGTATGTGAGTATGAAATACCTAGAGGATTTACAGCCATGGATGGGTGGAGGAGAAATGGTATCTTCTGTTACAAAGGAAGGTTTTGAGTACAATGAACTTCCATGGAAATTTGAGGCTGGCACTCCTGATATTGCAGGAGGAATAGGTTTAGGTGCTGCAATAAAATGGCTCCAGAGTCGTGTTGATATAGTTGGGGGATGGGATATGATGGCTAACCATGAACAGGGGTTGATAGGGAACTTTTTAAATGAGTTTAACGGAATAGAGTGGTTTATTCATTTTGGTCCTGATGATATTTCTAAAAAGTATGGGACTATAGCTTTTACAATTAAGGGTTTTAGATTTAGGGGGTGCAGAGATGTTAAAAGTATTCAAACAAAGAAAGATGGAGAAGGTATTGTAGATTTACTTAATAAAAAGAGGATTTGTTTTAGAGAGGGTTTCCATTGTGCACAACCGCTGCATGATAGATTTAAGATAGGTCCTACATTAAGATTTAGTTTAGGAATATATAATAATGAGTCTGATATGAAATATGCTGCTAATGCTGTTAAAGAAGCTGTTTTAAGTGGTTTAAAGTAAGTTTGTTAATTGATGTTATAGGTCAAGAATCCTCATAGTATATGTGATATATTTTGATATGGACTATACAGTAAATGATAATGTAATGTCTGAGATAATTGAGCTTCAGAATAAATTGGCATCATCAAATGCCCCTATTGAGCTTAAAGAGCAGACAATGAGAACAATTCAGAGACTTGAGAGAATGGCTAGGCTTGGGAATTATAGCTCTGAGTTTGAGAGTGTAGATAAATATGTTGATTGGATTACAAGAATTCCATGGGGAGTTGTATCTAATGATAATCTGGATATAGAAAATGCAAGGAGAATAATGGATTCTACTCATTATGGTATGGATACTATAAAAGAATTGATTCTTGATTATCTTGCGGTAATGCAGTTAAAAAATATGCAAAGAGCTAGAGGTGGAAGTGTTACAGACAACTCACCGCAAATACCTACGCTACTTTTTGTAGGTCTTCAAGGGGTTGGGAAAACATCTATTGCGCAGTCTATAGCAAAAGCAATGGGAAGAAAATTCGCAAGAATATCTCTTGGTGCAGTTGGAGATGTAAGAACACTCAGAGGTGTTCCTAGGCATGAGCCTGATGCAGAACCTGGGCAGGTTATAAAGTCTTTGGTAAGAACTGGTACTATGAATCCTGTTATTCTTATAGATGAAATTGAGAAATCAAGTCAAAGCAAAGGTGTTCAAAATGATATGATGGCTGCACTGCTTGAGATTCTTGATCCTGAGCAGAATTCTACATTTATAGACCATTATATTGATTACCCTGTAGACCTTTCACAGGTATTTTTTATATGTACTGCAAATAACTTGGGAGGACTATCTGCTGCTCTGCTTGATAGGCTTGAGGTTATTCGTTTTACAAGTTACACTGATCAGGAAAAAGAGATTATTGCTAAATCATATATACTCCCTAGGACTTTGGCATCAATGGGATTACCTCCTGAATATATTCAAATATCTGAAGATGTATGGCCTTTAATTATTCGTCCTGTAGGCTTTGATGCAGGTATACGTCAGCTTGAAAGAAATATTGCAACACTACTAAGAAGTGCAGCAAGGGAGATTGTAAGTGGAAAGAGTGTTCCTATTGTAATTACACCAGATAATCTTAAGCAGTATGTTCTTCCTGATCAGGGTCCTTTAAGTTAAACACCTTTAAAAGGATTTACTAGTTTTAATGCCATCTGTGCCCTCTTTAATGCAGGCTCAAACTGTTGTTTTTGTATTGAAGGTTTTGGAGTGCCATTCCCATTATTATTCATCTTAGGAATATTAGCATAGTTAATGTCCGAATTAGCAGTTACATTATATTGATATATTGTATTATTATTGTTTTGGTTGTTCTTCATTTTCATCAGATATTACTCCTTGTGGAGTAATGTGTAATTTGCCTTTTTGCATTTCTTTCCTTTCTTTTATTACCTGCCCTGGAACAGTATTTTCCTCAATTAATTGTCCCATACTTTTTTGCGATTCATATTTATTAGGGTTTAGTTGTTTATCTTGTTCTTCTAATCGTTTCTTTAACTCCTCCTGATATTTCACCCTTTCTTCTTTTATCTCTTTAATATCCTCTTTCCTTCTTCCTACAGCTCTCTGTATTAGGTCTTTATTCTTTGGTGTTTCTGTAGATACGGACATTTGAGTTGCAGGGGGTTCAAATATTGCAGAAAGCTCTTCAATGCTCTTTTCTCTTTCTCCCATCAGCCTCATTCTTTCAAGTTCTCTTGGGTCTGAAGTTATTAAGGTGTTTTCCTGAACACTAGATATAACTTGCATTGCTACATGATTTTGACCTGCAAAGAATAATCCTTGGCCTTTTTCACAGTTTAGTAAGAAAGCTTTCTCTCCATCAGAAAGATGAAATACCTCTTGAATTGCTTCAACAGCAGAAGGGCTTTGCATCATCAGCATAGACATTGATGCATTTTGAATTATTGCTTTTCCAAAATCATTATGCATAAAGTCTGCAACATCCTGAGTTATAGTTGTAAGTCCAAGGTAATATTTTCTTGCTCTTTTAGCGATAGAGTACATAAACTCTGCGGAATCTTTCCTTTGCATCATATACCATGCCTCATCTACTATGAGCAGTCTTCTCTTTTTTTCTTTTCTTATTACAGTCCATATAAAGTCGAGCATAAGATACATAGATAAAGGTTTTAATTCTTCCTGCAAGTCTCTTACGCTAAATACTGTAAAAGAATTGTTTATTTCAAAGTTGGTAGCCTCGTTAAATACACCAGCACCGCTTCCGATTATAAACCTCTCCATTCTTCTTGCCATGTCATGAGCTTCTTCTTCTGCCATTCCCTTTAATACTTTATATAAATCTTCAAGCATAGGAGGAGTATTCTTTTGTGTTGCAGGATCATATGTTATGCCCTTTTCTCTGTATGTAAGAATTAAAGCTCTATCAAGTATGGATATTTCAGTATTACTTAGTCCATCAAACATTATCTTAAAGAATCCAATGAGAGATTGTATCTTTATTCTTAACTCGTCCTCACCTTCTTCGTATACCCCTGAAAGTTCAAATGGATTCATTTTATCCCCTTTGTCTTGTGAGAAGGATATATATGAACCTCCAACAGCTCTTGAAAGATCTTCATACTCTCTTTCAGGGTCTATAATGATAATATCAGTTCCAAGCATTAAGCTTCTTAGTGCTTCAAGTTTTACAAAATAGCTTTTACCAGCACCAGATTTTGCAAATACAACAGAATTAGCATTTTCAAGTTCAAATCTATCAAAAATAACTAGACTCTTGTTATGCATATTTATCCCATACATAATTCCATGATTCATTGTAAGTTCAGATGTAACAAACGGAAATGTAGTAGCAAGTGAAGTTGTATCCATATTTCTTGTTACATACAGTTTGTCTAACCCTAGTGGTTGTGTACTAATAAAGCCAGGCTCTTGTTGAAGTGTTGCAGGTTTTGCAGTTACTCCTATTGCAGCTAAAGTAGATACTACATTACGGCTGTATTTTTCAAGTAATTCTTTATTAGGTGCATATATTGTTATATACATAGCAAAGTGGAAGAATTTTTCAGTTCCTTCTGCAATTGAATCTTGAAGCTGTTGTGCATCAGATAGTGCTACCTTTAAGGAAGCATCTATTACTTTTCTTTCTTCCATTTGTGTATAAATTGTTGCTTCCATCTCAGCAATCTTTTTCTTTAATTTCTCCATTATTACTTTAGAATCAACAGGATAATAGAATGTACTTATTCGCAGGGAGTGTTCAAAGTTAATAATTGGAGAAAGCCAGTTTGGACCAACAAATCTAGGGTAGCCACTAATAAAGAAAGTTCTGAAGTAGTAATTACCCATCTGTAAATGGTTAAAATCAACTTCAATATCAATTGGAGCTATTATATCTTGAAGTGTTAAACCTTCATATTTAGTTTCACTTACCTTACTCTCTATTGGCTGTGATTGTGTAGATGTCTGAGATTTAGTTTTCTGGTCAGCAGGGATAAAATTATCTAAGAATTTAAGTATTGGATTCTTTTTTACCTCTTTTTTCTTTTCATCAACAGGATCATTGAATCTTTCTTTCTGGTTCAGTTGATTATCTTCATTATTTTTTTTCTCTTGAATTTGTTCTAAATCTTTAGCTAAATCCTGTGTAAATGTAGCAAATTTATTCTCAGTAAGAGAGCTTTCTTTCTTTTTTAATTCTTCTATTGTTTTTGATTGATATTTATTATCTTCTGCCATATTATTCTCCTCTTTCTTCTTCTGGATTATATATAGTATAAAACTCTGTAATTAATTCTTTTGTTGTAAGTTGTTTTCCTCCCAATCCCATTCTATTTAATTGTTTTAATATATGGTCTCTTTTAGGAAAGAGAAATATTTTTGCCTTTTCTAAAAGCTGACTCTGTTTCATTTGCATATTCTGTTCAATTTCTTGTTTAGACTTTTTTGATTTTAATACATTGGCAGTAGGTATACTTCCCCCTGGGTTATAAGGGATAACTAGGAAGAAGTTTTTATCAAGAACATCATTTTCAATAATTAACCTCTGAATAAATTGTGTATATATGTTTAACTGTTTTTTTAGTCCTGGTGTCATATTAGGCTTCTCTTGGTTTTTAAGATAGTTTACATAATTAGAGATATCTATTCTTCTAGTTCTTATTAATATCTGTATATGGAAGTTTAAAGAATTAAGAAGTCCTGCAAATGCAAATATTTTACTGTCCTGCTCATATTCTGCTAAAAGATCAAAGTTAATTGCTGATGTCTGAATTACCATTGCCACAGTACCACTCTTAGTAATTACTAAATCATCTACAATATCCTTTATTTCAAGGTGATCTTGAGTTGATGCTGTTGTTCTTGCTCTTGCGTTTGCGTCCATTATTTTACTTCTATTCTATAAGGTAATTTCCCCATATTCTTTGTAAGTACAATACTTATGGGAGGTATTGTAAAAGGTACTCCCTCAAATTCAATATTATATATACCTTCAGGATACTCCTTATTAGTAAGAAAGTATCCATTTTTCCCTGTTTTGTTTGCATAAAGTATCTTTCCATCTTTGTCTTTTAAATATGCCTGAACATTAGGAATAGGCTGATTGTCTTTTGTGCATAACCACAGATTAATATTTCCAGGTAGTTTGTCTACACTTTGAATTTTAAATTGATACTTAGATATATTCTCTTCATTTATTATTATTTTCTCATCAGTAGAAATTAGTGGAGGAGGAGTTACTTGTTTTACAGTTTGTTGTATAGGTTGCTCTTTCCCTGAATCTTCAGTATATACCTCTTGTCCTGTATGATCAATTTTAGAACCTCCAAATATTTTTTGTTTTTTCTTCTCAGGTTGAATTGCAGGTTTAGTCCTTTCATCTTTTAACTCTTTATTAAGCCATACTCTTTGAGTAGGGCGATTTACTGCATAAAAGAAATTAGATATGAACTTGTCAGCAGGCTGATCATTTATTGGAACAAGTGCTAAGAATACCCCAATACTTGAGAAGAGAATAAACAGGGGAATACCTACAATACCAGGAAACTGTCCTTTAGTTGTAAAATACAAAAACACCCCCCCTATGCCTACTCCTATTCCTAGGTAAGCAAATTCTTTAAGCGTAAACTTAGTAAAGATTTTAAACTCAACATCTAAAATGTTTTGTGGTATAGCATGCTGTCTCATATTGCGTATATCTAGTTTATCAGAATTAAAGGAAATAGTGGAGATATTATATTACTTTTCATCTAGATGTATTAATTGTGCACCTTTTATAATTTCTTTTGGTAAATGCTTAAAATCAATTGTTGTAATAAAGGTCTGCTGTTTGTTTAATAATTTCTTAGGCAGTATCTTTTTTGTATTTAATATGTCTAATTCCGAAGCGATATCATCAAGGAGAAGTATAGGGTAACTAGATGTTTTTCTGTATACAACATTCTGTATTTCAAAGATTAAATTTCCTATTGCCAATCTCTTTTCTCCTCTTGATCCAAATTTTTTAATATCTTTATCATTAAAGATATCCCAATCATCTCTATGCGGACCTATATTTGTATATCCTGTTGCTATATCTCTTTTTTTACTAGATTCTAAATCTCTCTCTATACACTCTTTAAGGTATTCAATATTGTTTATTTTTCTCTTATCAAAATCTATTTTTGTTTTATACTTTACCTCATATTCATTTAGGGATAACTCTTTTGTTAAAAGTATTCTATTTTTAAGTATGTGTGCAGATGTTAGACAAAAATGATTACTCCAGAAATTAAGCTGAGGATCATTTACAGCGATTATCCCTTTATCATAAAAGAGCTTGGAGAGTTTTTTTAAATATGCATTCCTTTGTCTTAATATTTTGTGAAAATCTTTTAGAAGTGTTTCATACTCATAGTCATATTTTAATATTATATTATCAAGGAAGCTTCTTCTTTCAGAAGGAGATATCATTAACAGGTCTATTTGTTCAGGGTTAAATATATTTGCAGATCTATTTTCAAAGAATTTCCTAGCACTTGTATTTTTTCCTTCTATCTTTAATATTCTTTTATCTTTGTTTTTAAAGTATACATATGATTTTCCATTTTCTATTGTTTCTATACGTGCATGTGTCTGGCTATTTTGATTTAAGTTAATATACTCATTTGATGATGCCCATGGAGATACTCCTGTACTGATTAAATATATAGCTTCAAGTACAGAGCTTTTACCTTGTGCATTATGGCCGTAAAGAATAACTGTGTTTTTATTAAACTTAAAGGTTTTGTTTTTAAACTTTCTAAAATTTTGAAGTGTTAATGTTTCAATCATTATATTTTTAATATACTTAAAAATGCTTCCTGAGGAATATTTACCTGTCCTATCTGTTTTAATCTTTTTTTACCTTTCTTTTGTTTTTCAAGAAGTTTTAATTTCCTTGTGTAGTCTCCTCCATACAGTTTAGCAGTAACATCTTTTCTATATCCTTTTACATCTTCTCTTGCTATTATTTTACCCCCTATTGCAGCTTGAAGGGGAATAGGGAACTGTTGCCTTGGTATTTCATCTTTCATAACTTCTAGCAGTTTTGCTGCTTTTGTTTGTGCATACTCTTTTGTTTCAAGAAAACTTAATGCTGGGATTTCCTCATGATTAACAAGTATTGAAACTTTAACAAGGTCTACCGGAAAGAAATCTATAAACTCATATTCCATAGAAGCATATCCGCTTGATTTGTTTTTTAGCATATCAAAAAAATTGGATACTAACGATGCTAAGGGGATATCGTATTCTAGGACGATATACTGGTCTTTAGTTTGTATTCTATCTGAAAAAGTAGGCAGGTATGTTGTATTAACATACTCTCCTCTTTTATACTGGCACATTTCCATTATTGCACCCATGTATTTACTTGGTGTCATGATTTTAAGTCTTACCCATGGTTCAAGTATTTGAGTAATTTCAGAGGGGTCAGGTAATTCTTGTGGTGTCTGTATATCAATTTTTGTACCATCTGTCTTTATCACTTTATACTCTACTGTTGGTGCTGTAACTATTAAACTTACATCGTACTCCTCTTCTAATCTCTCTTGTACTATCTCCATGTGCAGCAGACCTAAGAATCCACATCTAAACCCTGTACCTAAAAGATTTGATCTTTGTTCAGAGAATGTAAGTGCAGCATCGTTCATGCTTAATTTGCTTAACCCTATTTTTAAAGGCTCATATTGATCAGCAGTCGTAGGGAAAAAAGTGGCATATACATTTGGTTTTGGTATTTTGTACCCTGAAAGAGGTAGTGTATTTATGCTGTCTGATATTGTATCTCCTACTGTAAACATAGTTATATCTTTAAATCCAGTAGCAATATATCCTACATCTCCGGCACATAGTTCATTTGTTTCCTGCATAGTTGGAGTAAATATCCCTATTTCTGTTGGTTTGAATGATGTCTTCATTTGTAGAATATACAGTTCTTTGGTTTTATTGGGAATGTACTTTATCTTTTCATCAAATATTCTTACAGCAACAACCACACCTTTATGCTCATCATAGAAAGAGTCAAATATTAATGCTTTGAGTGCTTTATTTGAATCACCCTTTGGAGGAGGACATTTCTCAATTACTGCATTAAGTAATTCTTTTACTCCCTCTCCTGTTTTTCCAGATACTTTAAGAATATCTTCTCTTTTAAAACCAAGAAGTTGTACAAGTTCATCTTCCCTTTCCTTTATATTTATATTAGGTAAATCTATTTTGTTTATTGCAGGGATTAATTTTAATCCCAACTCAACTGCTTTTTGTGCATTTGATATTGTTTGTGCCTGTATACCTTGAGAAGCATCAACAAGAAGTATTGCTCCTTCACATGCAGCAAGTGAGCGTGATACTTCATATGAGAAGTCAACATGACCTGGAGTGTCAATGAGATTGAGTTCATATCCATTCCAATTCATAGTACATGCCTGGAGTTTTATTGTAATTCCTTTTTCTTGTTCTAGCTCTAATCTATCAAGTATTCTAGACTTTCTTTTATCTCTGGATATATTAACATTGCACAACTCTAATATCCTGTCTGCTAGTGTAGATTTCCCATGATCTATATGTGCAATTATTGAGAAATTCCTTGTTTTATTTAAATCTGTATTACCCATAATATGGGTAATTATATTATATTTACAATACAAAAGGATACTATATATTACTTAATTTCTTTTATCTCAAGTGTAAAGTCCTCATTAAACTTCACATTTGAGAAGTTTTCAATAGCAAGATATATTATGTACTTCTGATTAGGTTCCAGAAGAATTCTTTGTGTTATTGTATTCCCTTGAGGATTTTGAATTCTATATATCTGATCATTGATTATTAAAGAAATGTCCGAATGTGTAGGCAGGTCTGTATATCCATATACTTCTAGTTTTACAGTTGATGATTTTCCATTTTTTATTTCAAGTATAGGTTTGGAGTATCTGTTAGCATCTCTGCTTGTGATGATTGTAGTGTATTTGTATGTTCCATCTTCTTCTTGTTCAAGTTTTTCCTGATTAAATATTTGATGTGTTCCTCCTACGAGAGTTATTTCTAATCGTGCATTCTGACTTAAACCAAGAACATCAACATCTTCAATCTTTTTTGTAAGAGGTTTTAAATTCATTACTGTTATAGTGGGGATTATAAAAAGGAGTGCAAGTAATCCCAAAGCTATTGGTTCAATAACTAAAGAGAGAGTTTTTTTAAGTTTATTGTTTTTCATTAGTAATATTTCTTACTATCAGGATATACCCTGTTTATTTCTATTTCAAATGCTTTTAGTATACCCAATCCACAGAGAAGTGAAAATACCCCTGCAAGATATGCAATCCATGTATATGTATCTCCTTGGAGTGCATTTTTAATTACTACACCACTACAAAGCCAAAGGAATATGCACCATACAAAGATTTGAACAAAGGTTGTATCATCTTTTGTTACCCATTTTAAGATGTTAAATTGAGCTGCTTTAACTATTGTTCTAGGGTTAGTAAATGTACTCTGGAAAAGAACTACCTTGATAACTTGATATGCAGTTGGTAGTGCTATTACAAGAAACATTATTAAATCTGATATTGAGTTAACAAAGTATACAGTTTGAGGATTATCGAAATACAGTTGAGTTGAAAATACTCCTCCAACATCATTACCTATCTCTACGGTATAACCATATTTTATAGAAACAATAAAAATTCCTAATGTTTTAGCTGCAATCATTAATATTGCAGGAAATATGGAACTTTTAAGCGCTCTTTTGAGTAGTTTTGACATTATCTTTGGACAGTTTATTAAGTTGACTTGCAAGTCTTGATTTTTTTCGACTTGCCTTACCTTTTTTTATAACATTTTTCTTAGTTGCTTTGTCAAGAACTTTATAAGTTTGTTTTAAAGAAGCTTCTGCCCTTTCTCTATCTCCTTCTTTTATGCTATCTTTAAAATTCTTTTCTGACCTTTTTATTCTTTTTCTTAGTCTGTCATTATAAACTGTTTTTCTTTTTGTACTTCTTAGGTCTTTTATTGATGTTTTTAGATTTGGCATGATATGTAAAAGTATATTATTAAATCATTGATAACTGTGTTGTATTATATATATAACTGGAATGTTTGTAAACAGTAGATTTTATTGGTACACTTGTTAATAGATATGATAAATACTAAAAAAGTACTACTCATTATCTTCTGCATACTTATTCCTACAGTTGCTATTGCTTCCGGCATATATCTAGCTTCTAAGAAAGAGGAAGAAGTTGAGGGGGTAAGTGTACAGCAGAGTGGATGTGTGCCGTATATAATTAATGAGATACCAAGAGTTGCATATGTTGGGGAGGAGTATTCTTTTTACCCTATGATAGCAGGATGCAGTTTAGATAATGTTATAATAGCGGTTGATGGTGTACCTTGGCTTAAAGTAATAGATGATATTGGTATTGCAGGTGTCCCAAGTATTGCTGATGTCGGAACTTATAAAGTGAAAATAACGGCACATGGCGGTAGTAATAGTTACACTTTAACTGATTATATAATTGTAAAAGAGTATGAAGAATAAATGGGTAATAACAATTATTATTCTAATAGTATTTATTTCAGTTATTTCACTGTTTGTAATTCAATCATCTGCTTCACAGGACTCTGTATATGTAGAAGGTTGTACTCCTTACAACATTGAGATTAAAAAGGGAGAATCTCCAAGCTCTGTTGTTATTTCATGGAAAAGCAAAGAGAAATGTTCTGCATATATTTTGTATGGTAAAGAAGTAGGGGGATTAGATATGGTTGCAGTGGATTTAGAAAACGAGATAAAGAGTAATGAGCATAGAGTAACTATTCAAAACTTGGTAAGTACTAAAAAATACTATTTTGTTATAGTTTCAAATGATGTGATTTATGGTAAAGATGGGCTTCCTTTACAGTTTTCTATCGATTCCCTTTAGAGTTTTTCCTCAAGACTTTTTCTTCAAAGTATTTCTTTGGATTTGTTATCTTGCTCTTTCTAAACTCAAAGTCATCATATGCTTTTGAAGTGACAATTTTTTCAGTAAGGAGTGTTCCTTCTGGTCTTACATATATTACCCATCCGATTATAATTATGAATATTCCAACTACAATTCTCCCGATGAAACTGTCAAATATTCCTGTCTGCGGTATTTCTTTTTCTTCATCGGTGATATTAGCACAATCTTGTGCTACAACTGTGTATACTTGAGATCGTAGAGTAGAAGGATCTAGTGGTATTTGAACAGGGTTTACAATTACCTCATTTAGATTTTGTCCAGTTAATGATTTAGGTCCTGCTGTTGCTTGGAATACTATTGTTAATGTTCCCCATGCTGGTATGCTCCATGGTGCAGAAGGTTCCCAGATTATCTCTTGTGTATCACCCACGGTTGTAATTTTTACCATATCAGTATCTACAATAGCTGTTCCATTTACTATTGAGCTATTAGTTGTGTATACAAACCCAAGAGGTAATTTGTCTTTTACAGAAGCTATTTGATCTTGAGCATCTCTGTTATTTTTTACAGTAATTGTATATGTCGCAGAGTTTGTACCTTCTGTCCTTTGTACACAAGATTGTCCTACCGCTTTTGTTGTACTAAAGTTGGATTTTTCTGAGTCAGGAAGAGGTTGTGGTTCTTCTGGTTGTGGTTCTTCCTCTGGTGCAGTATTTATAAATAATACTGTTGTACTTGCAGATCCTATACTAGATTCATTTACAAATACTTCTGCAGTTATGTTAAGCTCTCCCAAATGGTCATTAAGGATATTAAATGAATCATTGCTAAAATTGTTTGGATCATACAAGTCAAGTTTTGACATCTCTAGTGTACCTTTTGTAGGATCTACTATTATTCCATCTATTGCAGTTAATGTTGTAAATGTAGGTTCAAATGAGAATCTAATCTTTATATTTTCACTATTAAGTTGCCCAACAGATATGCTTATTTGAGATATCTTTGTTTTTCCGTCAGATTGCTGTTCTGTTATAGCTGTCATTCCAGTTACTGCTGTTGTTCCACTTGTTTCAACATCTATAATTCTTCTACATACCATTGAATTTATTTGTTCACCTTGAGAATCTTTTGCTGTTGCAACTATCTCAATAGCCGTAACAGCTGGGGGAGGTGTAATTTTCTTTGTTATTTTATTTCCATCAACTTTGTCAGGAGTGCTATCCTCACTATTTACTTTAAAGGTATAATCTACATAGGTTGATTTATCAAAAGTTGCTTCTGCATTTATTTCATCTGTAGGTTTAACTCTCCCTGTTATTATCTTTCCATCCTGATCTCTTAGTATGAGATTCTCACATCTTGTATCTGATATGCTTCTCACAGGACATGTTTTTAGTGATTCTTTAGGTGTTGTAGAGTTAAGCAGATTATCTGCTATATCATTGATATCACATTTTGCATTACATACCTGATCTGCTGAAACAGTATTTAGGTTGAAGATGAATGCTCTTTTAGGGTCACCACAATCATTCACTACTGCGGGATCTATTATGTAACATCCACATGTCGTTTGGGTTATTGGCTGTGGAGTTTCTGTTTCATCCTCTTTAATTACAAAGAAGTATACTAGCACTACGATTAATACTACGATGAGAACTGCTCCTATTATCATTAAATTTTTTAATGTTGTTTTAGTTTTCCTGTCTGTAGGTTCCATTTAAAGTTTTCTTAACGTATTGATATACGTTTGTATATAAAGTTTATGAGAATATATATATCATGTCAACAAGTTTCCTTATACTGTTGTACAAAATAGAGTAAGTCCAAGCTTGGGGTCTATTCTTCCTATTTTTATCTCATAATCAAGATTACAGAGTTTCTCATATTTACTCATAATCTTGCCCCAGTCATATTTATCACTTGCTTCAACCAGTGTTTTAACTGTAAATGGAGGAACTCCCACTATTGAAGCTATTTCAGAATATTTGTAGCGGTGATCTATGAGATATTTAGTCATAGTAATTAATCTCATGTTTCTTGCTATCATAGGAAATATATACTTTGGATCAACTCTTTGACTTAGTATTCTTTCTAAAATTTTTAATGGCTGCCCTTTAGTTTTATTCATTTCATCAAGTAGTTTCCATATATCATCTTCGAGAGTATCAACTACTACATTTCTTACATCTTCCTTTTCTATTTTTTTATTTAATTCCAGTAAGTAGAGTTTTTTTATATTATTTTCTAATCTTTGTGTATCATAGTTGGAGTATGTACAAAGAAGAGTAATGACTTCTCTGTTCATATCTAATCCATTCTCTTTAGACAGTTCATTCGCAAATTTTATAAATGCTGGTTTATACATCTTATTTACCTCTACGAAAGAATTTGTTGTTTTAAAGAATTTTACATATTTTGTAACAGAGCTTATCTTTTGATCTTCCCATATTATTATGTTATCTGGTGTATTATTCTTAAGGAATTCAAGTATATATGGGATTAAATTTTCTCTATCTTTGTTTTTATAAAGCCTTTTAAGGAATATTAATCTTGGTAAGTTAAATAGAGATTGAGAAGAAAGTAACTCTATTATCTTAGAGCTTTCAGTTACTTCTGCATCAAGTGATATATATTCTAAATTTCCCTTTTTAAGAAGCTCTTTAATATCTTCTTGAGCCCTTTTCAGAGAAAGATATGTTTCATTTCCTATGTATAGTTTGTACATTATTCATCTTGTTGAATCTCTACAGCTTCATGTTGTATTATCTCTTTTCCAAAAAGAATAGAGATATCACCTTCTGTTGCTGTAGTGAAATATTCTGGTTTAACTTTATTGTTTGTTTTTAGATAACTTGCTAGTATATCAACTGATTTAGAGAAATTGTCTGTTGTATTCGAGTATATATATGTTCCTTCTTTATCATTAAACTTTGTTCCTTGGAATCTGATATCTAAGTATTTAAACTTTGTTTTTAATTCATTTGTTTTTGTTTTTGTATTTTGATATCCCAATCCTGTGTCATATGAGTATATAGATGGATTCTCTGAATAAAGGGCAGGGTAGCTTAATGCTAAGTTTATATACTCTCCAAGCCTTGTATATCTCCCCAACCCCTCTTTTGGTCCTATGTTATACTCTCCACAGCTGGGCTGGTGACTGATTAAAGAGTAATTTCCTAGTGTAGGATCGAGTACAAACGAGTATGTTGATGATGTAGAGTTTTCAGTAGATAGAGATTTTAATATATTAACTCCTGCCTGTATATCATCAATAGTAAACTCTGATACCTTTATATTATCTTGAACAGAAGAAATCAGAGACATGAGTTTATTTGGATTAAGAAGTGTTTCTGTACTTAGAATTTTTTTAATAAAAGCATCAATTACTTTCTGCTGTCTTTTTGCTCTTGCATAGTCAGAACCTTCTCCATTTTGTTGAGAATGCCTTGATCTTGCATATTTAAGAGCACTATCTCCGTCCATAAGCTGTGGGCCTGCTTTAAATGATATTGTCTGTGTACCGTATCCTTTTTCTGCAGGGTATTTATAATCTGTAAAACTATTTTCAACATTAATGTATAATCCTCCTACTGCATCAACTAGTTCTAGAAAACCATTAAAATTAATTATTGTATAGTATTGTATTTCCATCTCTGTAATTTCTTCTACAACGCCTTTTAACCCCTCTAAACCACTACCTTTTTCTTTTGCTTCATAAATAGAATATGCAGAATTAATTTTCCCATATGATGTTTTACTTGGATTTACTTTCGTACAGAAATCTCTTGGTATAGATATCATTACAATGTCTTTTGTTTTATGATTGTATGATGCAACTATAATAACATCTGTATTTAATGTTTTAAGTTTTGTTCTTGTATCTATACCTACAATTAATATATTAGTATATACTCCAGTGCTATCTTTCTTTAACTCTGACTCTTTTTGTTTTCCAATTAAATCACTAGGAGAAAGTTTAAGACCTATTCCTTTTCCTGCCATATATCCTTTATATCCAAAATACAATCCGCTTCCAATTACAAGAACTAGAAAAATGAAAAGAATTGTTAAAAATGGTCTTTTCTTTTTTGTATGTGTTTGTACATACCTTTCTTTTAAAGGTTTTCCATTGTTTATTTCTTTATCTGTAAGATTTATAGATACTTCCACAAAATATACATTAGAACTTAGCTATTTCAAATATTTCTCAATATTTTGATTATGCTCTGTTAAATTCTTGGCATAGTATATGTTTCCTTCCTTATCATGAATGTAATAATAGTAATCATTATGTTGCGGATTCCTTACAGCATTAATTGATTCCAGACCAGGATTGCATATTGGAGTAGTGGGAAGACCAGGATATTTATATGTATTATATGGACTGTCACTATTTTTATCTTCTTGAGTAATTACATGCTTCCAATCTTTTAGTGGATAAAGAAGTGTTGCATCTATCTGAAGAAGCCATCCCTCTTTGTATCTTCTTTGTATAATATCAGCAATCATTGCTCTGTCCTGTGCATTATATCCTTCTCTTTCAACCATACTTGCTATGATTATATCCTCATAACTATCATTAATACCTACTTTTGCTTGGAAGTTATCTGTCAATTTCTGTAGTATATCCTGCGTTGTTTCCTTTACAGAAAATGCATATTTATCTGGGAAAAGAAAACCTTCTAAATCAGAAAGCTCATAATTAAAACCAAGAGTTGAAATAAACGAAGAATCAGTTGTAAGTTTTAAAAACTCATCAGAGTTAAAGTTTGTATTTCCTCCCTTTGCAAGCTCCATAGCAAGTAGTTGTGCAATTTCATCTTTTCTAAACCCCTCTGGAATTGTCACCCATAGGTCTAAACCTCTTGCTTGCTGAAGAGTTTGTGCAATCTCCTTTATATTTAAATTCTTAGGAATCTCATATACTCCTGCCTGAATGCTTTCTGATAAATCATTTATTTTAAGATAATACTTAAAGTGGTTTTTCCAATTCTCTTTCAATATTCCCGCATCAACTAATTTATTAATTATTGAATCTACAGATTCTCCCTGTTCTATCTGAAGAGTAACTTTCTCACTATTCTCACTATTTGGCTTTTTAATTACTGAATTGAAATTTACTTTGGCAAGAACAATAATAACTACCACTGTAATTACTGCAAAGAAAATTATTTTAATCAGACTCTTCATTTTTTGTTTTGTTTAGAATTTAAGAATTCCTGAAGGAACACTGTTGCTGATATCATATCAATTTTACCCTTCGTAGATTTAGTATTCTGACCAAGAGATAGTAACATATTTTGAGCTTGAATAGTAGAATAGCTCTCATCATAAAATATTACAGGTATGTTTATATCATTTTTTATCTTTTGTGCAAAAGAGTCTATTTTTTTTAAAGACTTAGTATATTTACTTTGAAATGCCTGAGGTCTTCCTATTAGAATTGTCTTTATTCTATACTCTTGAATTATTGTTTTTATTTCTTCTATTATTTTATCAATCCCCATATTTTTAGTCACATTAAGTACAGTTAAAGGTGAGCCAATTAAGCCTTTACTATCTGATACAGCTAGACCTATCCTTTTTGTCCCGTAATCTATTGCTAATATAGGATATTGTATATTCATATTAGTTTAGAACTCCTTTTATTCTTTTTATGCCATTTCCTACACTTTCCTGTTTTATTATCTTAAAGGTACCCAGTACAGATGTGTTATCAACATGTGGGCCATTGCATATTTCTACAGAAAACGGATTCTTTTTATCACCTATGTAATATACTTTTACAGTATCTCCATATTTTTCCTTAAATGCTGCAAAAGGAACAAGCTTTAATGCTTCTTCTTTTGGCAGTTGCTCATATGTAACAGGGAGCTTTTCTTTTATAGCTTGGTTAACTAAATCCTCTACTTTCTGAAGCTGTTCTTGTGTAAGATTTTCTTGGTTAGGGAAGTCTAGTCTTAATCTCTCTGGTGTAATATTACTTCCTTTTTGATATACATGATCTCCTAATACTTTTCTTAATGCTGCTAGTAAGAGATGTGTAGTTGTATGGTACTTAGTTGACATTTCTGATGTATCTGCAAGACCGCCTTTAAATATTCCTGCAGAAGAGCTCCTTGATTTTTCTTGATGTAGTTTTTTTGCTTCTTCAAATCCATTAGGGTTGTTAATAGTTATATTTTTTTCAGAAAGTATTTCCTCTGTTACTTCCTTGGGCAAACCGTAGGTTTCATAAAGTGTAAATATTTCTTCTCCTGTTATTGTATTTGTATGAGAGATATATTTATCAAGTTCTTTTAATCCCTTATCAAGTGTTTTATTAAACTTTTCTTCTTCTTTCTTTAATTCGTTTAAGATATTTTCTCTTTGTTTATCAAGCTGAGGATATATTTGTTTAAACTGATCTATACATATATTTCCAATTGCTGAAGTAAAACCATTCTCAATGCCAACTATTCTTGCATGCCTCATTGCTCTTCTTATTAATCTTCTTAAGACATATCCCTGCATAGTATTTGAGGGTATTACACCATCCATTATTACAAGTACTGCTGCCTTTATATGATCTGTTATTATCCTTTGTGAGTGCAGGTTATTGTTTTTAGAGAGCTTTTTAACCTCATCAAGTATAGGCTCATATATATCAATCTCATATACGGAATCTACATTCCGGCTTATCATTGCAATTCTTTCAAGTCCTCCCCCAAAATCCACATTATGTCTTCCAAGTGGGAGATATTTTCCCTTTTCAAGAAGGTATTCCATAAACACATTATTTCCTATCTCTATATATTTCCCACAGTTGCAGTTAACATTACAGTTGTTATTACAAGGTTGTTTTCCTGTATCAAAAAAGATTTCTGAATCAGGTCCACATGGTCCCCCTGTCGCCAGTCCCCACCAATTATTTTTCTTTCCAAACTCTTGAATTCTTTCATTATTTCCAACATTAGCATTGATACTATATTTTGAAAATACACTTTTCCATACTTCAATAGAGGTAGTATCTTTTGGTATATTATCTTCTCCCTTAAATACTGAAACATATATTCTATTTATATCCATTTGTAACACATCAATGAAGAATTCCATTGTCATCTCTATTGCCTCTTTTTTGAAATAGTCATTTAAAGACCAATTTCCTAACATCTCAAATGTAGTACAGTGGTACTTATCTCCAACCTCATCTATATCACCTGTTCTTAAGCATCTTTGAGAGTTTACAAGTCTGTTTCCTAATGGATGTTTTTCTCCTTTTAGAAACGGAACAAGGGGGAACATCCCAGCATTTACAAAGAGTACTGAGGGATCATCTTCTGGAACAAGTGGAGCATTAGGTATTTCAATATGATCTTTCTTTCTAAAAAAATCTATATATTCATTCCGCAGTTGTGCATATGTAAGTTTTCTCATTTGATAATTATATCAGAAAGGATTTACTCTGTAGAGTTATCAGTACTTTCTTTTGTTTGAGTTTCTTCTTCTAATTTCTTTATCTCCTCATAGAGTGATGAAAGATCCTCTTGTGGTTCTGGGGCTGTAAATGTAGCTTTGGGTTCCTGTGGCTGGGCAGTACTTTCTATCGGTTGGGGACTAGGCTGAGGCATCTGTGATATCTCAGGCTCGGGTGCTTGAAATACTTGTTTAGGCTCTTGTGGCTGGGCAGTACTTTCTATCGGTTGGGGACTAGTTTGAGGCATCTCAGTTTGAGGGGTAGGTGGTATAGATTCTGGAAGTGCCATATTTTCTGCTGATACTTGTTTAGAATCTTCTTTCCATAAAGAGGAAATAACTGAGGGTATAAATATTGCAAGAAGTATGAGTGCTATTCCTCCTAATACTATGTATGTAGTTCTTTTAGGTATTTCAAGACCAAATATGTTAAAACTGTCAGTCTGTTGTGTTCCTGATATCGTAAATGTCCACTCTTTAGTGATATCTTCTCCACTAGAATCTTTAAATGATACTGATACTTTATGTAAACCATCAGCAAGAGGTGTTTCAGGAATATATATTAATGTATACTCAGAGTCGGATATTTTGTTTATCTTTAATTCTTTTGTCTTATCAATATCATCTATCTTGAATACTATGCTATCCTCCTCTATTGTATTATTTTGAGTTGCGATAAGGGAGGCTTTTATAGTCGGTGAGGTATTACTTATCTCATCAGTACTTGTAGGAGAGAAATTAATAATTTGTGGCTGAGGAAGTTGAGGCTGGTCATCTGGTCCTTCTTCTTCCTCTTTTGCCATAATTATCTCTTTTGAAACATCAATTCCTATTCCTGCTGGGTCTTGGTCATCTACTGCTCTTACTATCACTCTGTAAGCACCATTTTCTAATCCTGCGAGATCAATAGTATATGAATTTTGAGTTGATGGTATATTGGTATCTATTGCTTTCCATGCTGATTCGTTTGCAGGGTTAGAAGTAATATATATTTCATACCTTAATATTTGATTGCTATCAATTGCTTCCCAGGTTACTGTAAGTTTAGTATCTTGTGTAATCCTTGTATCTGAAACTGGATCTATTATTGTAACTACAGGGTTATCATTTCCTTCTTGGCTTACACTTATAACCCATGATTGTGAGGAAAGATGCATGCTGTATCCATCATGTATAAAGATATTTGCCAGATAGCTTCCTGCTTTTTTAGCTGTTCCTCTAAACTTTATATTTAGCTGTCCATTTCCACCATCATTAATTACTGTTGCCTTTAACCATGTTTCTCCCTTTGTGAATGAGAAAGCATAATTTATTGTGTCTTTATCCGTATCTTGTGCTTCAAGTGTATATTCATATGTTTCTCCTACTTTAATACTTTGTGAAGGTTTAGATGCTTGCGGGGTAGTTAAAAACTCTGGTTTAGAGTTAGATGTAATTGCTTTTACTGCTTTTTCATCAGCTGCTTTGTACGGACTGCTTATTACACATGCAAAACTTTTTCCTGTCATATCAGTTAATGTACCAGTGAGGTTGTATGCTCCTTCAAATTTAGGTGTATATGCAAAAGATTCTGTTACTCTAGTATTAATTGTAGAATCATAATTCTTGTTAAATAGTGTTTCTCCTCTTTCATCTGTTATTGTTATTTCCTTAATTGAAGAGCTGTCAGATATTGCATCTACCTGGATTCTTACAGTTTTACCCACTTCAAGCGTATATGGATTAACATTGGGGAAGGTAATAATACAAGGGTTAAGCTTACTAAGCATAATTTCCTCAAAGGCTTTATTTCTCGTATCAAAACTTCTGTTTTCTATAATACCAAATACAAAAACAGGAAGTGTAAGCAACAGCAGGAGTGTAAGGAACAGCTCCTTGTTTTTACTTTTTGTTGGCTTAATTCTGCTACTCATCTAATATATATTATTCTTTATTTATTGCTTACTGCAAGTCTAGCATTAATTTCATCTTGAATAGTTTGTAGGGTAGAGTTACTGGATCTTCCATTTTCTGCTACAGCAGTTATTGCTTGTCTAAGTTTTTCTTCAACAAATGCCTGCTCTCCTACTTGGAATGATTTCATATATGGAGCCATGTATGCGAGTGCCTTTGTATGCTTGTTTTCAGCTAACTCAGCATTCATAGATACTCTTGAATATGGTTCGCCAAATGCTCTTGTCTTCGCAGCGTTTTGATAGAGTCTTCGTAACTGTTCTGGCTCACTTAAAAACTTTACAAATTTCCATGCTTCTAAAGTGTCTTTACTTGTTTTGCTTACAGTAGTTCCCCAATATGTAGCATAGTAGACCTCATCATTGTTTGTAAGACGTGGCAGTGGAGCAAGCCCAAACTCTATATCCTTTGTGTATTCTAAAATTTCAAGTGCTCTCCAGCTTGTTCCAAACATCATTGCAACCTTTCCATCAACAAAATATGTGAGATCGTTAGGCAGATATGATGCCCAGGTAGGGTTTTTCTCTCTTACAAATGAAGTATATTTATCAAATGCAGCAAGTGCTCTTGGAGATGTAAGATTCATCATTGTTTTATCCTCACTAAGTATTTGAGCTAGGTTTTGAAGATAGAAGTAGAAAAGGATATCTGTTGAATGAGTAATATTTCTTGATGTGCCGATTGCTAAGCCAGATTGTATAATTTTTCCACTTGAATCTCTTTTTGTAAGATTAGCTGCTGCTTCCATAAATGAATCCCAGTCAGTTGGAGGTACATTATACCCAGCCTCTTTAAGAAGTTCTTTGTTGTATATAATCATAAGGCCATCAATTTGAAGAGGAATTGCATATATTTTCCCATTATTCCCAGTAAAATCTTCTATTGCTGTCGGATAAAATTCTTTACTATATTCATCTGTACCCATTACAGATGAAGGAAGAGGTGATAGATATTTTCTGAATTTTGGTGTCCAGCTGTTATGTATCATTGCTATATCAGGTGCAGGCTCATTTGATACCTCTGCTTGTTCAAGTCTTGTATAAAGTAAAGATTCATAATTCCTTAATGGCTGAATTGCATATGTTATCTTTACTCCAGGATTTTCAGCCTCATATTTTTCAATTAGGGGGTGCATTACCTCTTCTTCTTCCCAGAAGCCCCAGAAAGTTAGTTCTACTTGTTTTGGTTTACCACTATTGCTTAGTACTGCAATTAAAATAGAGAGTACTATTACAAAGCCAACTACTATTGCAAGAATCTTTAATAGTCTTTTTCTTTTTTCGTCCATACATATATATTACACAAATTAAATCCTTTCAGCCACTACTACCAGTCTTTTTATACCAGCCCCTAGTGGCCAGCATGTCATTAGTGTTACAGTTTCTTTGTCTGATTGTGTTTGAAGTATTGAAAGGTCATCAGCAGAAACAATCTTTTTGTTTCTTACAACATATTTTAAAACTTGATCATCTCTGTAAATCTCTACTGTATCTCCAATATCTACATTCTCTAATCTTGTGAATATTGTTTCAGGAAGATTGGAATGAGACTTAAAGAAACTTTCAACAGCACTATGCCCGTATATAAAAGAGTTTCCTCCATCTCCCGGAAGTGGTGTACCCTTAAAGTGGGCTAATCCATATTTTAGATACTGGTCATATATCTTTTCTTCTGAGCTTTCTACATTTGGAGTTATCCTCACCTTCTCTATTCCTGCCTCAGAAATAGAAAGGAACATATTCTTTTTGTATTCTTTGTTTACGATAATTTCCTTTGTTGTTTTTGTTGTTGGGTCATATGAAAAAAGTCCTTGATATTGAAGTCCTTCTGCTGTTTTAGATAAATTCTCAAAGTAGCTTTTTCCTGGGTCATAATATGCAAATTCATCTTGTATATACTGTTTGTAAGATTCAGGAAGTGGATCTTTCATTGAGTTTTGTTTTGAGAGTTGTATTTGTCCTTGTGCATATGATACTAAGAGAGGAATAGCTTGACTTAATATAATTACTATACCAATTACTGCTAATATCCAAGAGATAGTTTTTTTTGTTTCTGATATCTTTTTCTCACTAACTTTTTTAATTTGAATATCTTCATCCATATGTAGGAATATATTATCAATTAAGTGTTTCAATGTCACATATTTGGTAATTAATTCATTTGTCTGCTAGAATATTGTCCGTATGACAAAGAGAGATTACTATGAAGTCCTTGGTGTAAGCAAGGATGCAAAAAAAGAAGATATAAAGAAGGCGTATAGAAGGCTTGTGAAGACGTATCATCCTGATGTAAATAAAGAGGCTGATGCTGAAGAGAAGTTTAAAGAGATACAAGAGGCATATGAGGTTCTTTCAGATGATGCAAAGAGACAGGCATATGATCAATATGGTCATGCTGGTACACAAGGTTTTGATCCTAGAAGTGGAAATGGAGGTGGCTTTGAGTATACATATGGAGGTGCTCCCTTTGATATGGGGGATATCTTTAATACATTTTTTGGTGGAAGTGATTTTGGGTTTGATTTTGGATTTGGGGAGCAGACAACAAGAAGGCAGAGAGTCTCTAGGGGTGAAGATATTAGGTATAGAATGAGATTTTCGTTTGAAGAGGCAATGAAGGGTGGAGAGTTTAGTGTAAGGATAAAGAGGAAAGTTAAATGCTCTGAGTGTAATGGAACAGGAAGTTCTACTGGTAAAAGAAAGACATGTGATGTCTGTAAAGGTACTGGAAGAGAGAGAAGACTTCAGAACAGCTTTTTAGGGCAGATATCTGTTATGACAGAGTGTTCAAAGTGCGGAGGTCTTGGGACTATCCCAGAGTCAGTTTGTAGTAAATGTGGTGGTACAGGCCTTGAATCAAAAACAGAAGATATGAAGGTTAAAATTCCAGCAGGAGCATATGATGGTATGGTATTAAGGTTTAGGGAGGGTGGAAATGCCTCATTAGATGGAGAATATGGTGATTTGTATATTGAATTAGAGGTTGAGCCCTCTGAGAAGTTTGATAGACGTGGCAATGATTTGTACTCTGTTGAATATATTCCTGTGCATACAGCAGTACTTGGTGGTGCTATTGAAGTGGAAACAATAGATGGAAAGGTTAAATTAAAAATACCTGCCGGTACCCAGCCAGGAACAATCTTCAAGATTAAGGGGAAGGGTGCTCCAATTCTTAGAAAAGAGAATACAAGAGGAGATTTGTATGTAAAAGTTAATGTGGATATTCCAAAGAGGCTTAAAAAGGAGGAAAGGAGATTGTGGGAAGAGTTAAGTAATACCTAAATATATTTGGGGTTTTCCTGTAGATGTGATATACTCATGCTGTATTGTATTAGGGTTATTGGGATGGTGAGGTATTTCTCACCTTTTTTTTAGTATGAATAATTAAATTTTTAAGAATATACATATGGCAATGACATCAGAGCTTGTTGCAGCAATAAATCAGATATCTGCAGAAAGAGGAATTGATAAAGAGGAAGTGTTTAAAGCTTTAGAATCTGCAATACTTAGTGCTGTTAAAAAGGAAAAATATGGGAGAGCAGAGAATGAAGATGATGAGGAAGAAAAAGCAGGAAGTAACTTAGTTGTAGAGGTAAACAGAGAAACAGGTGAGTTTAAACTTTTTGCACTTAAAGAAGTTGTTAAAAGAGTTAAGAACCCTGAAAAAGAAATAGCACTGAGTGAAGCAGAGTTAATATCACCTAATGTAGAGGTGGGTGATTCTATTCAGATAGAGATGCCGTCGGAGGATTTAGGAAGAATTGCTACACAGACTGCTAAACAGGTGCTTCTTCAAAAGATAAGGGAATCTGAGAAAGAGTCTGTTTTAAGTGAGTTTAGTGATAAAATAGGACAAGTATTTACTGCATTAATGCAGAGGATGCAGAAAGGTACTGCTGTTATGGAGATAGGAAAAGCAGTAGCATATATGCCTCCTGAAGAGCAGATTGCAAATGAGTTTTATAGAGTTGGGGAGAGATATAAAGTGCTTCTTAAAAGTATTGAAGATTCAGACATGATTGTTTCAAGGTCTGACCCTAATTTCTTAATAGAACTCTTTAAACTTGAAGTTCCAGAAATTGAATCTGGGATTGTAGAAATTAAGGCTGTAGCAAGAGAGGCAGGTTCGAGAAGTAAGATTGCAGTTGTATCTCATCAAGAAGGTATAGACCCTATTGGTTCTTGTGTTGGTCAAAGAGGAATGCGTATTGCAAATGTTATGAACGAGCTAGGTGAAGAGAAAATTGATATAATTGAATGGGATGAGGATTTAGAGAAATTTGTAGCTAATGCATTAAGTCCTGCAAAGGTTGAGTCTGTTGACATATCTGGCGATACAGCAACTGTTGTTTCTCCATCTGATCAGTTATCTTTAGCAATTGGAAGAGATGGGCAGAATGTAAGACTCGCATGTAAACTTACTGGGGTAAAGATAGATATAGTTGGTGCACAGGGAGAAGATGTGGATGCTGTAGAAGAGTATGCAGAAGATACTCAAGAAGAAGTTGTAGATAAAAAAGAAGAGTAAGAATTTTAAAATGAAAAACTGTAGTTTAAAATGGTTAAAGGAGAAAAGAAAGATAAAACAAGTGTTCAGAGCAGAATCCCAATCGTCACAATTTTGGGTCATGTTGACCATGGAAAAACTACAATACTTGATTATATAAGGAAGACAAATGTACAAAGCTGTGAAGCAGGTGGTATAACTCAAAAGATTTCTGTATTTACTGTTGC